>CAUUSU010000107.1:0-5537 GCA_963547835.1 uncultured Campylobacter sp. | reverse complement strand
ATTTATACCCCGATACGGAGGCTGCGCTTGCAAAAGCTAGCGAAGCGGGCGTGATCGTCGTGCGCTCAAGCCGCACGGGCAGCGGCTCAACTAGCGTTAGCTCGGAGGTGGACGACGCAAAACTTGGCTTTCTAACCGCAGATAATTTAAATCCACAAAAGGCGCGCGTGCTGCTGATGTTAGCCCTTAGCAAAACGAGCGATAAAGCTAAAATTCAGAGCTTTTTTGCGACGCATTAACGCATAGGGCTTCGCGCGGATAGAATTTCGGCGCGAGGCTTTAAAATAAAATTTCAGCGCGAAATTTTAAAGAAAAGCAAGGCGCGGAATTTTCGCGCTCGGGGCTTGGGCGTAGAATTTCGGTCGTAAAATTAAGTGCTAAATTTAAAGGATTTAAAATCATCCTGCGCTCTTACGGCAAAATTTCGTGTTTCGCTTGCGAAGTTCGAGCTTAAAATGAACGAGGCAAATCGCAGCCTATAAATCCTTAAAATCAATCCGCAAATTCTGTCGTAAATTTCGCTTTATACTTCTTAAAAGTCCCGCAAAAATCCATTTAAAGAAACAATTATAAAAATTTAGCTAAAATTTCGCAAATTTTTTCAGGAGAAATTTATGACAAAAGCAGAAATCAAAGAGTTAATGGACTTTTTCGGCGAAAAGCAAGGCATTAACGAGCTAAAAATTAAAGATAAAGATTTTGAGATCGAGATAAAAAAATATGGCCCATGCGGTGGTAGCACGCCTCAGCTCGCCGCACCGGCACCCGCTCCGCAACTTGCTGCGCCTTCGGTAAACGTGCTCGTGGGCGATAAGCCCGCCTCAAAAGGCGCGATGGATACGATCGACAGCCCGATGGTAGGTACTTTTTATAAAGCGCCAAGTCCCGGTGCGGCAGAGTTCGTAAGCGTAGGCCAGGTCGTGCATAAGGGCGATACGATCGGTATAATCGAAGCGATGAAGATTATGAACGAGATCGAGGCGGAATTCGACTGCCGCATCAAAAAAGCTCTCGTCGAGGACGGACAGCCCGTCGAGTACGCTATGGCGCTGTTTGAGGTCGAGAAGCTATGAGGGAGCTTAAAAAAATTCTAATAGCAAATCGCGGCGAGATAGCGCTCAGCGCGCTTCGCACGATCCAAGAGATGGGCAAGCAAGCCATCGTCGTGCACTCCACCGCCGATCAGGATGCGCTTTACGTCAAATACGCCGACGCATCGGTCTGTATAGGCGGACCGCGCAGCAGCGATAGCTATCTAAATATCCCCGCGATCATCACGGCCTGTGAGCTAACGGAAGCCGACGCGATATTTCCGGGATACGGCTTTTTGAGCGAAAGTCAAAATTTCGTCGAAATTTGCGCCAAGCATGGCATTAAATTTATCGGCCCGAGCGTCGAGGCGATGACCTTGATGAGCGATAAGAGCAAGGCTAAGCAAGTGATGATGCGCGCGGGCATTCCTGTAGTGCCTGGCAGCGACGGCGCGATCGCAAGCGTCGAAGAGGCACGCAAGCTAGCCGCCGAAATCGGCTATCCGGTCATCATTAAAGCCGCAGCCGGTGGCGGTGGGCGCGGAATGCGCGTGGTCGAGCGCGAAGAGGATATCGAAAAGCTTTTTTGGTCGGCAGAGAGCGAAGCGATGAGCGCGTTCGGCGACGGCACGATGTATATGGAAAAATATATCACAAACCCCCGCCACATCGAGGTTCAGGTCTTAGGCGACGAGCATGGACATGTCGTGCATATCGGCGAGCGCGACTGCTCGATGCAGCGCCGCCACCAAAAGCTAATCGAAGAAAGCCCAGCCGTGATCTTGGACGAGCCGACACGAAAGAGCCTGCACGAAACGGCGGTTCGCGCCGCTAAGGCGATCGGATACGCAAGCGCTGGAACGTTTGAGTTTTTATACGATAGCAAGGACAAGAAATTCTATTTCATCGAGATGAATACCCGTCTGCAGGTCGAACACACCGTAAGCGAGATGCGAAGCGGGCTCGATCTGATCGAGTGGATGATCCGTATCGCACAGGGCGAGAAACTGCTGCCTCAAAGCGAGATAAAATTTAGCGGGCATGCGCTTGAGTGCCGCATCACCGCCGAGGACTCCAAAAGCTTTATGCCAAACCCGGGCAAAATCACAAAATACGTCGCTCCGGGCGGCAGAAACGTGCGTATGGACAGCCACGTCTATGAGGGCTACTCGGTGCCGCCTTACTACGACAGCATGATCGGCAAGCTCATTGTCTACGACAAGGACCGCGCGCGCGCGATTGCGAAGATGAAAGTCGCGCTAGACGAGCTCATCATCGGCGGCATAAAATCGACGCGCGATTTTCATCTTAGGATGATGAACAACCCCGATTTCGTGGATAATAACTACGACACAAATTACCTAGCCAAGCATTAAATTTAAAATTCCAAGGGATGATACTCTTGGAATTTTAAAATTTATTTGAAATTCTGCATTCAAGATTCCGCTTGAAATTTTATATTTAAAAATCTACTTGAAATTTTGTTTTAAGATTTTATCGTGCCACGCTTAAAATTTTGCTATTAAATTTACCGCTAAATCTAGGTGGTGAGGCGCGATATGCGCTGTTGTCGCGCGTGTTTTACGGCGAGATTGACGGCGGGCTTGGTTAAATTTTACATTCTGCGGCGGCTAAAATTTAGAATTTATGTCTTGCTACCGCAAATATTTGCTTTCATCCACACCGATCTAGTTAAAATTTAATGCCATGCATGCGCTCTATCATCTATTTCGGCGACCGGCTGCCGACGTGCGCGAGTAAGCGGTATAAAATTTATCGCACGAGCCGCCAACGCCCGTTCGGCATAAATTTTATCGCGCTCGCCGTTGCGAGCGTGAGTAGTATCAAGCCGCAAATTTTAAACTATCTCGCCGCACGCGCTAGAGGTGGTCATCTGCCTCGCAAGCAAAGCGCGCTAGGCCTTTAAACCGTCAAATTTCAAACTCCAAATTCCTCGTAAAATTTATTCAGATAATCGGCGTAGTAGAAGTTTTGATTTCTAGCGTCAAATTTACCCGCCAGTTCCAAAGCCGTTTTGTAGTTGTTCTCATCGCCGAACGCGCTAACGGCGATGAAAAATCGCAGGTCGTTCAGATCGTCGTTGCTATCGAGTATGGCGTGCGAGTGTTTGCGAGCTAAGCTTAACGCCGTCTCGCGCTCATCCAGCCTAACGGCGATCTCGATTAGCGGCGCGATCTGATTTATGACGCGAGGATTTGACTCGATCGTCGCCGCGGCCTTGGGTAGCAGGATTTTCGCCTCCCAGGTCCTGCCTAGCGCTATCATGCTAAAAAGTATCGGCGCTTAGGTTATGTGCGGTACTTCGGAGCAGGTTAGTTCGCCTGAGAGTATCGGCGCGGCAAGCTCTAGCGCCGCTGCGTGCTCGCCTGCAAAATTTAAATACGCGATTTCATCGCTAGCCTCGCACGCCTCACAGTCGCCCATGTCGTCTTTGGCGAGCTTTTTCCACAGCTCTTAGTTTGCCTTCGCCTCTCTGGCGTCGCCCATGTCGATGTTTTGATTCATCAAAGCCTTGTAGTAGGCCGCCAGCGAGAGCTCCAAGCGCTCGTAGTAAAACAGCATCGCTTCGTTTGTCTCGTCTATGAGCTCCTTTTCGATTATAGAGCTTTTGGCGACGCCCGAGACGATCCATTTAAATTTCCATAGGCAGCTCTCGAAGTCGCCGAAATTCGGGTATTCGCTTTCTTTTAAATTTTGCGCGATGTAGCCCGTGAGCCACATTAGCGCTCTCGTTCTTAAAAACGCGCCGAATTTTTCAAAATCGTCGTTTAGCACAAAGTCGCAAATTTGCGCGGCAAATTCGAAATTTTCCGCCTCTACGGCGTCTCTTATCGCGTCAAATAGATACTCTTCTTTATCCGCCAGCCTATCAAATTGCCTTAGCTTTTCATAAAGCCCCTCTAGCGAGCCCTGTTCCATCCTTGCTCCTCATTAAATTTTGCGATAATTATATCCGTTTAGTCTGAAGTTAAGCAGGCGCGTCGCGATTTTAAAGCCTAAAAGGCAAAATGAAATTTAAACGCTATTTTAAAACAGCTCTGCTCGCGCCGTTTTAGCGCCCTATTTGCCGCCGCGATAGATAAATTTCAGCTTTGTTATATAAATTTAATATTAAAATGCCGTACTCATAAATTTTTAAAAAAAGGGGAATTTATGGACATAAACACACGGCGTCTTAAAAGCGAGTTCGAGCAGATAAGCCGCTTTGGGGCTTTGCCGGGCGGCGGGCTTACGCGGCTTGCGTTTTCGCGCGAAGACAAAGCGGCGCGCGACTTCCTCATATCGCTACTTCAAAAAGAAAATTTCAAGATCAGAATCGACGATGCGGGCAATATTTTCGCTAAATTTGGAGGCGTTAAAAATCCAGATCTACCGCCCATTAGCGCAGGCTCGCATATCGATAGCGTGCCGCAGGGCGGCTTTTACGACGGTACGCTAGGCGTCATGGCTGCTTTGGAGGCGATCCGCACGGTACGAGATAGCGGCGAAAAGCTTGCGCGACCGCTGGAGCTTATCGTCTTTGTTTGCGAGGAATCAAGCCGCTTTAAAATGGCGACTGTAGGCAGCAAGATAATTAGCGGCAAGCTCTCGCAAGAGCGGCTAGGCGAGCTAAAGGATCCGGACGGAATTTCGCTATTTGACGCCATGGAGGCTTTCGGGCTAAATCCCGCAAATTTAAAAAGCTGCGTCCTGCCAAAATCCAGCTTTCATAGTTATATCGAGCTTCATATCGAGCAGGGACCGGTATTGCAGAGGCGGGGTATCCCAGTAGGCATCGTCACGGGTATTGCCGCGCCTGTGCGATACGAGCTGCGGATCGAGGGCAGAGCCGATCACAGCGGCGCTACGCCGATGGATATGCGTTGTGACGCCCTAGCTTGCGCTAGCGAGATCATTTTAAGCGCGGAGAGGATCGCCAAGGAGGGCAAAACCACGGTCGCGACGACGGGCTATGCAAACGCGCTTCCCGGCGTGCTAAACGTAATCCCGGGCGCCTGCACGCTAGGTCTTGATATACGCGATATAGACGAGGATGCGCTCAGGGCGGCGGATGATAAAATTTGCACCGCGATAGATGAAATTTGCGCTCGCAGAGGGTGCAAATTTGAACTAAAAAATCTCATCAAAGATCGCCCCGTAAAGCTAAGCGAGGAGATGATAGCTCTGCTTGAGAGCTGTGCCGGCGAGCTTAAAATTCCAAGCCTGAGGCTTCCTAGCGGCGCGGGACACGACGCGATGAATATGACGGAGCTTGCGGATCGCGTGGGGATGCTTTTCGTGCCGTGCAAGGACGGCATCAGCCACAACGTAAATGAAAGTATAAACTGGCACGACGCGTTTGCCGCTACGAAGGTTCTAGCCGCGGCGATGTTAAATTTAGCCAAAGAATAAAGGAGAGAAGATGGATGCTATCGCACAAAAAGTAGAGGCGCTCAAAGGCGAGATGATCGGGGATCGCAGGTTTTTTCACTCGCATCCCGAGAC
>CAUUSU010000106.1:0-5545 GCA_963547835.1 uncultured Campylobacter sp. | reverse complement strand
ATTAATATTAAATTTTTATTTCGCTTAAAATTCACAATGCAATAGAATAAAGTAGCAAAAAAAGCAGCTACCCATGAGGAACGAGAAAACGTAAATATAGTAAAAATAGATAAAATTGCGCAAAACACCAATTTAGCAATAGGCTTTTCTATAAAAATAAATGAAAAAATAAAAGCAAATCCCATAAACATTCCATAGACATTACGACTTATAAAGCCCCCTGTAAAACCACCTTGTACTTTATCTAAAAACGCATTATTACTATCTGTGACGTTACAAATTCCGGTAACAATAAGCAGAGCAAACGAGATGACTATAAAAATTATAAACTCGGTAATATTAAATGCTTTAATAACATAAAAGTAATAAAGAGCTAAAAATAAAATACCGTATCGGAACGTAAACAAAATTGATGTCTCCCAACTTCTACTATTTAAGTATCCCGGATTAATAAAGTTAGATATGAATTGAGCTACAACTATGCCTATAAACGAAATCAGCAAAATATTAATATCCTTTAATAAATCAGATATTATATTAAAATTCTTTTTATATATAATATGACATAAAAATATTACATCTAAACCTACCCATGACACTTGGTAGAAAGCATTTTTAAAAGGTATAGAAATCAATAACATTGCCATAAAGAATTTTATGGATATCGTGATAACATCATATTTTAAATCGACCGATTTAATTCTAAAATTATTTAATTTCATAACTGGTATAACCCCTTAATTTTTAAATTTCAATCAAGTTCTTCATAATATTTTTTAAGAAAAGTAATATAATTTTGCAATCTTAAAATATCTCTAAATCCGACATGTTTTTTGAAAAAATCCCTAACAAATTTTTCATATTCTGTATAAATTTCATAAATTTTATCACTTAAATTTTCGACATTGTATAAAAATTCTTCATCTAGAATCTCTGGAATTCCGCCCACGCGGGTAGATATCAGCACGGGTGAATAAAAAATACCTTCGATCAAAATCACCGGAAAGCCCTCCTTGCGCGAACTGATGACGTGCAGGTGCGATGCGCTCAGAGCCGCCGCAACGTCGTCGCAAAAGCCGCACAGCCGCACGCGGTCCTGCAAATTTAGCGAATCGATTAAATTTTGCAAATTTTGCCTCTCGCCGCCCTGCCCGTAAATTTTAAGCTCGAAATCAAATTTCAGCTCGCTTGCGGCGCGGATCAAAAGATCAAAACCCTTGATCTTATCGAGCCTGCCGACCGCGACGATGCTAAATTTAAAATTTTCCGCCGCTGCGCTTGCGCCCTGTTGCGATACGAATACGCTGCTAGTCTTATTTTGCGATGCGTCCGCATCCAAAGCCCTATCTTGCGATACACTCGCCCTATCAGGCGTATCTTGCGACGCAAATGCAACGCCGGTCATATTTTGCGACGTATTCGCAACGCCGGCCGAGTCGCCGCGCGCACCCTTTGTTTCCTTGGACGCCACGTTTGCGGCACCCTCCGCGTCCTTGCAGTACGCGAGAATTTCATGATTTACAAACTCCAGCCGCGGCTCTATGCCAAAATATATCACCTTCGCGGCGTGATTTATCGTGGTTGCGACCTTGCGCGAGGCTGCGATGACGTTTCGCACGCGATCGAAAACGGACGCCTTTCGGTCGTTGTGTTTGGTCGCGACAAGCTTAAGATTTAAAAATTTTTCGACCACGAAGCCGATCTGCGCGGCTTTGGCACCGTGCGAATGTAAAATTTCAAATCCGCCCGAGCGTAAAAACCGATAAATTTCAACGAACAAAAACGGATTGTAGCGCTTGTCGCGGCTTTTGTACTGATAAATTTGCACGCGCGCATCCAGGCGCTGCAAAAACTCGCATCGCGCGGGTACGATTAGCGCCGCCTGCTCGCTTTTGCAAAGCTCATTTAGCGAGTCAATTACGATCTTTTCGACGCCGCCGTAAAATCTGGAGCAGCAAAGATAGGCGATTTTCATCTGTTTCTGCCCTTCTTCATCTTCAAAATGAAGCTAAAAAGCCCCTGCCTGCCGCTAACCATGATACGCGGAATTTCAAAATTTGAGTAGTGCGGGCGCAACACGTCGTTTTGCGTCGTAACGGCGCAGCTAAATCCCGCCTCGCGCGCGCAGCGCACGCTAATCTCGTCGTAAAAGCCGAACGGATAGGCAAAGGCGCTGCAAGAAATATCAAATTTTGCCTCTATTTCGCGCTTTGATTCGCTCATCTGACGCAGCTGCTCTGCCGCGTCTAAGCTAGGCAAGTTTGCGTGATCGAGCGTATGCGAACCGATCTCGATAAGCCCGCTTTGCAAAAGCTCGTGGACCTCCTCGTCGCTTAGCATCTGCTCGCGATTTAGCTCGTCGCTTGATTTTTTCAGATCCTTATCGGTCGCCCAATTCCCGCCAAAGCGCCGGTTCACGATGAAAATCGTCGCCTTAAAGCCGTATTTTTGAAGTATCGGTAGAGCGCCCGTGAGATTATCGCGATACCCATCGTCGAAGGTAATGCAAACCGCCTTTGCAGGCTTTTTATCCAAGCTCGCAAGCTCGCTTAGAGTGTAGCTCGTAAAGCCGTTTCGCTTCAGCCACGCAAGCTGTTTTTCAAACGCGGCAGGGGTCACGCGCAAGCGGTTAAATTTAGAGGCATGCTTTGGCAGATGCTCGCGGATCATATGATACATCAGCACACGCGGATACTCGTAGGGTTGGTCCTTTGCCCACCACGCAAAGCGCAGGCAAAACCATGCAAAAAGCGCCGCCGCCGCAAAAGCCAAAACCGCCGCGTAGATCATCGCTCGATCCTTACGCGATATGCCAAAAAACTTAGTATCGTAGCCAGGCTTAGCGCCGCAAATGAGATCTGATAGACCGCGTTTTTAAAAAACAGCGACGTGCACCAAAGAAGTAGCAGCGTTAAAAATGTAATCCTCCAGCCGTTAAGCGCGCCGTTTTCATAAAAAAATTTTTTCATATTAAACTCTCATAAACCTTTATCGTTTTTTCTACCATCTGCTCTAGGCTGAAGTTTTGCGAAACGTAGCCGTAGCCGTCAAATTTCAGCTCGCGCGCGGGGGCAAACAGGTCCGCCAGCGCCTGTGCGTCGCCTACGTCAAAAAAGTAGCCGTTTTCGCCCTCTCTTACGATATCCAGCGCGCCGCCGTGACGGGTCGCTATCACCGGGCAATTCAGCGCGATCGCCTCAGCCATCGAGCGCCCGAAGCTCTCGGGCTTACTTGAAGCGCTTACCATGACCGATGAGAGCGAGTAAATTTCGGCTACCTTGCTCTGCGAGCCCGTAAAAATTACGCGCTCGCCCAGCCCAAGCCCCACTACGAGCGATTTTAGCTCGGAAAAATACTCGTCGCGATCCGCTCTCGCGCCGCCTACGATTAAAATTTTAAGCTTTTGTTCGCTTGCTAAAGCCGCGGCGCGAATCAGGGTTTTGTAATCCTTAATCTGCGTGATGCGTCCCACGGCAGAGACGATGAAATCATCCTGTGCGAGGTTAAAATTCTGCCTAAATTCCGCGATGAAGCGCTCGTCTAAATTTTTGGGATTAAATTTTTCTAGATCGATGCCGCGCGGAATGATCGTGATCTTGGCCGCATCCGCGCCGTAGCTTCGCACCACGTGATCGCGCGCATAGCCGCTAGGACAGATGATCGCGTCCGCATCCGTCATGATTTTGCTGTAGAAATTTACGGAATTTATCCCGTGCACGGTGCTTACGATCTTTGCTTTAGGATGGGCAAATTTAACCAGCCACGCTGGCACGCGGGAGCGGACATGCACGATGTCTGGAGAAATTTCGCTTAAAATTTTACGTAGCTTTAAAACGCGCGCCGGAGCGCTTAGGATATCTTTAGAGCAAACGTCGAGCTGCACGTGCACGCCGCCCTCGTTTTCTATCTTTGGCGCCAATTTGCCACCGTTACTGATAACGAAATTTTCGATGCCGCGCCGTGCAAACTCTCTATTTAGCTCGACTACGCCGCGCTCGACGCCGCCCTCGTTCAGCTCAGGCAGAATTTGCACGACCCTCATAACTCTATCTCCCTAACAAATTCCTTAAGATCGTACTTCTCGGTCTTTTTTAGCACTTCGTCATAGCACCTAGCATGTCCCGTAGAAACGAGAGCGCTTATAAAATCGTCAAATTTATTATGAGCATCTTTGCGTTTTAAACTCAAAATGGCTACGCTCGCACTCCCGTTAGATACGGCCTCGCTTATCATCGAGACGCTATCCTCGCTGATAAAGACCCACTCGCACTGCGCCAAAAAATCGCCGATCGGATTTACGGGCTCGCGGCTGTAAATCACGCTGTAATCCCAGCTGAGCTTTTCTAGCGCGCTCTCGGTAGCCCTAGGCGTGCGCGGAGAAGTCGTTAGCGCAAACTCGCAGTCCGCAAACTGCGCCCTTACGTCCTCAATCTGCTTTAAAATTTCATCACCCATCTCAAAGCAGGAATTCGGCCCGCCGATAATAAATCCTACCGCTTTGCGCTGCGGCTTATACAGCCCCTGCGGGCGCGAAAAGCTAAGCGAGACGGGCGAAATTTTAAGATTTGCGCGCGGCTTTGGGCGGTCGTGCACGCCTGCAATGATGACGCTAAAATCCTTGCGGTAGCCCTTCGGATACATCAGCGCTATACTCGGGTTTGCGTATCTGCGCGCGTAAAATTTCAGCGCGTAATAGGTCGTAGAGCCCGCGCCTACGAACAGATCGAAATCTGCGAAATTTAAATTGCGATCCGATACGGCGTCTGAATTGGCGCCATTCGGTGCGGCATCTAAATTTGCGCTATCTGACGCGGTGGGACTGTTTAAATTTGATCCGTTTTTGAGGTCCGCGTCTTTTATCTCGCTCGCACCGCCATCATCAAGGTCGCACTTAAAAATTTTAAAATAAAGCCCGAAAAAATCAAGCGCGTAGGAGCAAAGTTTAAGAAACTTGTTTGAGTAAGCGATCTTGCAAATGCAAAAATCAAGCCCCTTTAACTCGCAAAATGCGATGCTTTGGTTCTCATGCCCCTTGCGGCCGTCGCTTAAGATGAGCGCTTTTCGATACGAATTTTTAGCGGCGGACGGATTTACAGCGGAGCTTTCGCTATTAAAATTTAGCGACCCGCTGCCTGCGCGCCACGCCCAACCCGAGGCGCCCGCTCTTAAATTTTTACCTCTAAAATTTTCGCGCCGCAAAGCACAAGAGGAGCCGCCGTAAAACAATATGAAATTTTTGAGGTCCGAATTTTTACCATCTCGCGCGGCGGCGATCATTACAAAATTTTCGCGATTTAAAATTTTACCTTCTCGCGCAGCTCTACTTAAATTTTCGACGCTTTGCTCTTTTGCAAAAAGGCGCGAGCCCTGCGGCGCCGATGAATTTCTCGCGGCCCCCCGTCTGCTCTCGCCTTTTAAAATTTGCCGCGCCATCAGTCCATCTTCCAACGTTTGTGTATCCAAAACCACTGCTGCGGCGCGGTTCGCACAACCTCTTCGAAAATGTCGTTGCACTTTTGCGTGATAAACAGCTCGGCTTCGTCCT
>CAUUSU010000105.1:0-5553 GCA_963547835.1 uncultured Campylobacter sp. | reverse complement strand
GAGATTGTAGCCTTCGTATTTTTCCATCTTCTCCTCTTTTATCTTTGCGGCTCATCTCGCGAGCGTCTTTAACGGAGCTAGCAAAAATTTAGCTTGATAGGCTATATGCCTTATCTTCGCTAAATTTTTACGTCGCAACCCTTAAATCCATCTCGCGATCCTTCGCCTTGGCTCCTGTATTAAAATTTATAATACACCGACATTCTGTAAAATTTTAACTCGCCGCAGTCGCGGACGAATAGTCCGCTCCTTTGCAAGCACTAAAAATTTATCGAAACTACACATCATCTGTCTTGAATATTTTCAAAAATTTATGCCTTTCCGCCTCATCTAAAGAAAAAATACTACGCCTTAATTTTTAAATCTGACACATCAAAAATTTTGACCTACCCAGTCGCAGACAAGCAATATGCTCCACTCTCAGCCGTCAACCACCGGCGACCGCAAGCAGAACGAAGCAGTAGCGCCTCCAAACTGCCTGCGATCCATCTTAAATGTTTTAAAATTTTACGACCTCATTTTAAAATTTCGCACTCAAGCTTAAAGCTAAATTTTAAGTCAAAGCCACTACGCCACATCATATACAAGATATACAAGCGCCATTTTGCTGTGATTTTGCGTCGTATCAGATGCGCGAAGCCGCAAGGCGAAAATCAAGCCCATAAAATTATCGGGCAAAGCCGCGTAAGCAGATCCAAACAAACAACGACCAAAATCCGCAAACCAGCAACTAAATTTCACAAACATAGCGGATAAATCAAAACCTATGCAGGCCGAATTTACCGCTAAAATTTAGCGAGTAAATTCCGTCGTACGGCTATTTTTTGCGCAGCAGGTCCTTTAGGCTCGCTCTTACATCCTTTCCATGCAAAATTTGCGCGACCTCGGTAGCGATCGGAGCGTAGATCTTGTGCTTTGTCGCGATATTTACGACCGCTTCGGTCGTAGCCACGCCTTCGGCAACCTCGCCCAACTCGCGCAGAATTTCTTCGAGCCCTTTGCCGCGCGCAAGCCCTAGTCCTACGCGGTAGTTTCGCGATAGCGCGCTCGAGGCGGTCAAAAACAGATCGCCCACGCCACTTAAGCCCAAAAAGGTCTCGTCTCGCGCACCGAAAAACTTGCCGAAGCGCGCGATCTCTACGATGCCGCGAGCGATCAAGCTCGCTCTAGCGTTATTGCCGAGCCCCAGCCCATCGCAAACGCCGCTAGCGATGGCGATGACATTTTTATAAGCGCCACACACCTCTGCACCGATGATATCGCCACTCGTGTAGGTCTTGATGTAGACAGGGAAGGTGCTTGCGAAAAGCTCGGCTAGATTTTCGTTACACGAGCTTACGACGAGCGCGCAAGGCAGCTTCTGCATGACTTCGGAGGCAAACGACGGACCTGATAGATAAGCAAGATTGCCGCGCGCGACATACGCTTCAAAAATTTCGTTCAAAAACCTACCGCTAGCCGCATCGATGCCCTTGGAAGCGACTAGAATTTTTTGATTTTTGTAAGTGAAATTTTGATCCAGCCACTGCGCGGTTTGCTGTGCCGCGAGCGCGAAAACTAGCGCTTCGCACTCCAATGCCTCGCTCACGCTTACAAAATGCGGAATTTGCCTTGGCGTGCGCGAAGTGATGACGCATTCGTTTTTTGCGCTAAGCACGTCAAAAAGCGCGCTACCCCATTTGCCAGCGCCGATAACCGCGATTTTCATTATGTTCCTTTTTAAAAATTTATTCGCAAATTTACGGTTTTTCAAATTTCATTTTATTGAAATTCCCGCTCTTTGAAAATTTAGCCCAAAAGCGCCGACATGAGCCTGTGCAAACGCTAGCCAAAGCCACACTTTAAAATTCGCTTTTTGAAATTTCATCTCGTCAAAATTTCGCCTCGTTAAAATTCTGCGCTTTTGAAATTTACTCAGCCAAAACTTCGCTTTTTTAAAATTTACCTCGCTAAAATTTCATACTTTTAAGGTTTTGCTCTTCCACCAAAAAACACTTTCACAAAAGGCGCGGCAGTGAACGAATGAGGATTTTGAAACTCCATTATACGTTTTAAATTTCACTCGTGCATCGCCAAAGCAAATCAAATTTTTAAAAATTTTGCTCAGACGCCCGATCGCAAATCGCGCTTTTAAACCCACTTAAATCTATCAAGGCGTGCTTTGAGCTTAGATGATCTTGCGGTCGCTCGCCACGTTATCGTTTGGCGCAAGGTTTGGGGCACGCGCATCCGACGCAGCGATTGATTAAATTTAGCCTACACATCGACTCGCCACTCAAATTCGACCCTACGTATTCGATCCTATCCGCGCACCCCGAGCTTCCGTTCTCGCTCTCGCAAGCAGAGCAATTTTACGCATTCCCTGCAAGCTTTACCGCGCTTTGACGGTAGCCGTGAGTAAAAATTCCTAACTGACGTGCTTCTTAAACCACTCCGTCGCAGACCGACACTCGCGCAAACGACCCGCACGAGAAAGAACGAGCTCGAAAGAACAAAACGTGTGCGAGAAAGAGCAGGTAGCCACCAAGATCGCGCCGAATGAAATTATAACACACAAAAGCCCTCGCCATTAGCGCGTGAAAACTTTAGTTCGAAGCAAAACGTTGCGAGCGGATTTAAAATTTTATCTCAGAGGTTTTATCTATCGCGCTCGCACCGCCGCCTTTAATTCGCCCTTTACTGCCGCAGAAGCTGCGAAATCAGCCTAACTTCTCTTTCAAAAGCTCGTTTACCTTCGCAGGGTTAAACGCGCCCTTGCCTTCTTTCATCACTTGGCCTACGAAGAAGCCGAATAGCTTGTCCTTGCCGCCGCGATAGTCCGCGACCTTCTCCTCGTTCGCGCTCATCACGCGCGCTATGATCTCCAAAATCGCGCCGTCATCGCTTACCTGCCTCAAGCCCAGCTTATCGATGACCGAGCTTACGGCCTCGTCGTGCTCCATTAAATAATCAAGCACCTCTTTGGCGGCCTTTTGCGACACTGCACCGCCTTCGATCGCGCTTAAAAGCTCGCTCATCTTCGCGCTACCTACGGGCGAATCCTCGATCGTAACGCCGTTTTTGAGCCTGCCCGCAAGCTCGACGGTAAGCCAGCTGACGCAGAGCTTCGGCTCGTGCCCCGCGGCGATCAGATCCTCAAAAAATCGCGCGTTTTCGTAGGTCGAGATTATGATCTCGGCGTCCTTCTCTTTAACGCCCAGCTCGCGGACATAGCGTACTTTTTTTTGATCCGGCAGCTCGGGGATCTGCCGCGCAGCAGCCAGCATCTCGTCATCCACGATCACGGTTAGCAGGTCGGGATCGGGGAAATAGCGGTACTCGGCGCTGTCTTCTTTACTACGCATCGGCTTGGTGATGAACTTAGCGGTGTCAAAAAGGCGGGTTTCTTGTACGACCTCTTGCTCATATTTGCCGTCCTGCCACGCTTCAATCTGACGCTCCACTTCAAACTCGATCGCCTTTTGGATAAATTTAAAGGAGTTTAAATTTTTAATCTCCACGCGCGTGTAGAGCTTTTGCTCGCCTTGCGGGCGGATGCTGACGTTTACGTCGCAGCGAAACGAGCCTTCTTGCATGTTCGCGTCGCTGATATTTAAAAAACGCAAAATGCTATGGAGTTTTTTTAGATACGCGACCGCCTCATCCGCAGAGCGCATATCAGGCTCGCTTACGATCTCCAAAAGCGGCGTGCCGGCGCGGTTTAGATCGACTAGGCTGCGCGAGCTTTCGTGATTATTTTTGCCCGCGTCCTCCTCTAGGTGTGCGCGCGTGATGCCGATGCGCTTGCTCTGTCCGTCCGCAGCTATAAAAAGCTCGCCGTGCTCGACGATCGGGATCGTCCACTGCGAAATTTGATACGCCTTGGGAAGGTCGGGATAGAAGTAGTTTTTGCGGTCGAATACCGACTTGCGATTGATCGTCGCATTGACGGCGGTGCCGAAGCTGATGGCTTTTTTAACCGCCTCCTCGTTTAGCACGGGAAGAGCGCCCGGAAGCGCCAAACAGGTCGGGCAGACGTGCGAATTCGCCTCATCGCCGAAGCTCGTGGGGCAGGAGCAAAAAATTTTGGTTTTGGTATTTAGCTGGCAGTGTACCTCCAGGCCGATCACGGTTTCAAACATAAACTTAACCTTTTAGAATAAAAATTTCGCGTAATTTTACAATTTTTTGCTTTAATACTCGCTTGTAGCGGCACACGGCGCAGCCAAATTTTAAAATTTAATCGGATAGATTTTACTCGCCGCCGCTAAGGAGCTTTTCTTTCAGATCGAAAACATCGACCATCAAGCAGGTGATGATGACGCAAATCACGCCCGGAGCGGTGCAGATGAAGAGGAATTTTAACCCCAAAAAATAAAATGACGGATAGGCAAAAAAGACGAATGCGCCGACGAAGATCAATCCGAACGACGCACCCACGAGGAAGTATAAGAAATTTCGCTTAAAATTAATGCTCATCGACGATCACGGCGCCCGCTAGATAAACGTAGCTTAAAACCATGAAAATAAAAGTCTGCAAAATCGCCATAAAAGTAAGCAGTGCAAACGGTACCATCGGTATTAGCGCAGGAGCGAGAGTAAGCATAACGAGCAGGAAGGTATCGTCGCCTTTGATGTTTCCAAAAAGTCGGAACGAAAGCGATACGACGCGCGAAAAATGCGAGACGATCTCTATGACGAACATAAACGGAGCTAGGATTTTCACCGGCCCCATAAAGTGCTTTAGGTAGTTGATCACGCCATGCTCGCGAACGCCCTCAAAATGGTAGTACAACCAAACGCAAAGCGTAAGCGAAAGGGTTAAATTTAAACTCGCGCTCGGTGACTCAAAGCCCGGCACCAAGCCGATAACGTTACTAAAAAATATCACAAATCCCAATGTTGCGATTAGCGGAAGATATTTTTTGGCTTGTTCCTCGCTACCCATCGCGTCCTTACCGATCGTTAGCACGCCGCTTAAGTAGGCTTCGGCGATGTTTTGCATGCCGTGGGGTACAAGCTGAAGCGAGCGAGTGGAACAAAGCGCGACGGCTACGATGATAGCGACGACCAAAAAGAAGTAAAAAAGGTAGATAAAGGTGTGGTCGTAAGAAATTAAACCGCCGAAAAGGAAGATGTCTTTTAGCATAAAAACCCTTGATCGTTGAAATTTGTGGCGTATTTTACACTTCTATTCGTTAAAGTATATTTAAATTTACGCTAGCGAGTGAAATTTTGAGCTTTGCGAATTCTTGCACCGCTTACTTGCCTAGCACTTTCGTCTAGCTTGCGCGCCATTTCGGCGGGAATTTTGCGTTTTTTTGGCATTTAACTTCACATTTTCAGCAAATAACAAAATTTTTGCTAGTAAACACGAAATTTGCAGTTACACTGCCAATTCGCTATTTTTGCAAAATAGAATTTAATCTAGCGTATACGACGAAGCCCTAAATCAGCTATGCGGTAAAATTTGTGTTTATAGATTCAAAAAATACGATAAAATTCTACCGCGACGGCGCCGTGGCGAATTCCAAGAATTCCAAGAATTCCAAGAATTCCAAGAATTCCAAGAAT
>CAUUSU010000104.1:0-5568 GCA_963547835.1 uncultured Campylobacter sp. | reverse complement strand
TAGGACATTATCAGCACGTTTACCGGGCCGATCGGCACGCTAACGCCCAGCCCCAACAAAACCCCTTGTACGAACGATTGCATCCCTCTGCTTGTACTCCCCAATCTGCTATAAAATTTCGGCGCGCGGCGCTGCGAAAAAATCTATGGGCACGGCTTTGCGAATAGGTCGATGATGCACAGCTTCGCGAATGGATCAATCCTAAAATTCCGCGCGATCGCCGATCGGTTTTAAATTTAACGCAAACACCGCCGTAATACGCCTTAGCTTTAAAATTTTAAAGCGAGCGTCGTAGCGCGCTCGGCTCTAAAATTTTAACGTGTGCGGTTGCATGGGCTTCGGATTTGAAATTTTAACGAGCGCTTCACATACACGTTCAGTCGCAAAATTTCAATATGAGCATTATGTGCTTGAAATTTATACGAGTATTCGTGCGGCGGACCCGCTCACTAGACTTCAAATTTAGTTTTTAAATTTTAACGCACGGGATCGCGGTTTAAATTCGCGTTTTAAATTTACGGCTCGAATTTCGCGAGGAAAATCAGCCGTCTCGCCTGCATTGTGAAATTTCGAGCCGAATTTCGCAAGGCAAAATTTAAACTAGCAAAAGATTGGCGACAAACGTCGGCTCTCGCAAGTCGGTAAATTTTAGTCGCGTAATTTTAAAGATCGCGGTGGTAAAATTCAACCCGTAACCCGCCGAAATTTTGCTTTGCGTAATTTTGCATATTTGCGCTCATAAACAGCTCATGATCGCAGATAAAATTTTGCGAAGAGAAATTTCGCGCCTTAAAATTTTATCCGTAAATTTTAAAAACTCAACGAAGGGCGCGACTCCGCCGTTCCGCCTATCTTAAAATTTTATCCACAAATTTTAAAAATCTATCTGACCGCGGAGCCCGAGATCAACGTTTGTCCGCTTCAATTAGCCGCGTGCCGAATTAACCGTATGTGCGTTTGAAATTTAGCCGCACGCCCGCAATTAGGTTGCGCCCATATTTAAATTTTATCGGCCGCCGCAAAATCTGACCCGCAAAACAGACGCGCCGCACAGCAAGTCCTGCCGCGAGGCTAAACGCGCCGTAAATTTTATCGTTTCGCAGCGGGACAAATTCCGTGCTGCAAAGCAAGAACCTGCGCGCCGCCGTATTAAATCTGCACTGCAGAGCAAATTTCGAGCTAGTTTCGCGCCGCAGCTTGGTTTGCAGAGATCTTGCGCGCAAAGCCCGCTTTGCAAAACCCCGCGACGCAAGAGCTTTAAGCAGTCTGCTTAGTAAAATTCCGCGATCGCAATAGCTAAATTTAAAACGAAAAATCCCCCGTCGCGCCGTGCGACATGCTCTCATAAACTGCCTTGACGTATTTATCGCGCACCGCGCAATCCAGCAGCTTCTCGCACTCCAGGCAGCTAGTGAGGTTGTGCTCGGCTTGGCACGCTTGCAGCGCGGCTAAGCTTTTATCCAAAATTTCGTCGTAAACGTCGCGCGGCGCGGCGACCTCGATATCCGCCATCAGTTTTTCCCGCCGTAAATTTCATGCATCTTCGCGATCTCGTATTTCGAGCCGAAAAAGCAAGGGCTGCTTTGGTGGATTTTCTCGATTTTAAGCTGCAAAAGCGAGCCGTTCGCGCCGTCGCTAGTGGCGCCTCCGGCGCGCTCGAAGATAAACGCAAACGGTAGCACTTCGAAGGTTACGCGAAGCTTGCCGCGTGGATGATCGCTGGTAGCGGGGTAGCTGAAAAGTCCGCCGCCTTTTAATAAAATTTGATGCAGGTCGCTTACCATCGCGCCGCTGTATCGCAGGCGGTAGCCCTCGTCAAACAGCGCCCGCACGAGCTTTCGGTGCGGCTCTCTCCAGCCCTTTTGCGTCGCACCCGTGGCGTTTAGCTTGCCTTTTTCGTTTAGTCGCAGATCTTTTACGAAGCTAAATTTGCCCTCGCGATTTAGGCGGTAGAGCTTCGGTGTGTCCTCGCAAACGACCATCTCAAGGCGCGGTCCGTAGATACAATAGATCGCCGCCTTTAAGCTTGCGGGCGAAATTTCATCCTCGTAGATGCCAAATATCGAGCCCACGGCAAAATTTACGTCCACCAAGCTTGAGCCGTCGAGCGGATCGTAAGCGACGATTAGGCGCGCGTCCTCTCGCAGCGTTAAAATTTCATCTTTCTCCTCGCTGATTAGCGCGCGTACGAGCGGGTTTTTGCGAAATTCCGCCTCGATTATGGCGTCGCTTTTTACGTCGAGTTTGAGCTGCGTATCGCCCGTGCTGTTGTGATGATCTGTGTAGCCGAAGTCCGCGTATTTCAGCTCCTCGGCGATTTGTAGCGCGATATTTTGGATTGATTTTACGATCTCTTGCATTTTATTCCTTTACATTTTTTTGCGTTTTTTAAGATCCATTCGCTAATGCCCGCAGCGTCGTTGATGTCGAAATTTACGCGGCAAAATTTATCCATCTGCTCGCCGCTTAAATTTGAAGCGATCGCGTCCGAAAAGGGCAGATACGCCTCATCGATCCTGTCGCGAAATAGGCTTATGCGCGGTAGCGGCAGCGTCTTTAGCCCCTCTACGAGCAGGATGTCAAAATCTCCGAGCATCCGCACGACCTCGTCAATCTGCATACAGCGCTGCGAAAAATAGCTCGTCCGCGTCGGGCTCATCACGACGGTCTCGGCGCCGAGCTCGCTAAATTTGGCGCTGTCCTTGCCCTCTACATCAAAGCGCGCCTTATCGCCCGGATCGTGCTTTACGATCGCAGTCCGAAGCCCGCTAGCGATAAAAATTTTAGCGATCTTGCAGATTAGCGTCGTTTTGCCGCTGTTGGAGGGGCCTGAAAATGCGATAGCAAGTCTTTTCATTTTTAAAATCCGGCTTTTTAAGATGAGCGATTGTAGCGAATTTAGCCTTTTAAAAAGCAAAATTCGTTAAAATGCGCCTAAAATTTCAAAGGAAGATCGATGAAGAAATTTGATTTTAGCGGCGCGCTAAACGGCCTGCTAAAGGGCTCACTCCTAGCCGCGCTAGCGCTATTTTTAAACTCCTGCTCCGCAAACGATCCCCGTCACGATCCGCTTAAAAACGAGTTTTTAGCCTATACGCAAAAATTTGAATCGGTGCGCGCGGGCGATCGCTATTTGGGAGTGGCGACCTATCTAAATCCCGTCGCGCCCGAGCTTAGAAACGCCGCTGGAGACGAGGTGTTTTTGCTCGCCTCCTATCCTAAAGAAGTGCAGATCCGCGCGGTGCAGATCAACGGCGTAAACGCAAACGTAGTGCCGCTGCACGATGGGGATCCGCTTTTGCAAAAGGAGCTTTTTAAGATCGCGTGGTCGAGCCGCTACAAGATCACCGCGCCTAAGAGCGATAAGGACGAGCTGGTGCTTAGCTACCGCACCTCAAATGGTCTGGGTGCCACGATGAAATTTCGTAAAATTTCAAAGTCGCTGTATTGGCAGCCGCAGATCGATCTGAAAGATTAAAGGAGAGAAGGTGGGCTACGACATAAGCTACCACGCGATCGGCAAAGATGAAATTTCGCAGTGGTATTTTAAGCCGCTAAAGCTCGCGCAAAAGGGAGATTTTGAAAGCATCGCTAAAATCGCGCGCGAAGCGGGGGTGGATGAATTTTATGTAGAAAAATACGCGGACGGCTTCCGCTCGGCGCTGCAGTACGGCACGGGGGGCATTTTTAATAAAACGCACGGATTTCACCTCGCCGTGGCGCAGGGCTATTTTAGAGAGTATTTTTACACGCGCGGCACGGCGTTTAGCTTTTTGGCGGCTCAAAGCTTTAAATTTAAACCCTACATAAACGATTGGCGCGAGGTTTTGCCGGCGGAATTTCTAGCGGAATTTAGCGGCGAAATTCACAACGAGATCGTCGAGAATTATTGCTGCGGCGCGTATATTGGCGCCGATAATGTGCAGAAACTGCTGCGCGATTATGAAGCGGACGGCGAGATAAAAGAGGCGATAGATGAGTTTTATGCGCAGAATTTGCCCGTGTTTTTAAAGGCGCTAAATTCCGCCGCAGAGCTTGGAGTAGGGCTGCTTGAGGCTACCGAGGTGGTTGAGCCCAATCCGATCGATCTGAATAGGTCCGAGTCGTTTTCAAATCTTTTTAATTGCGATACGCAGGGTGCGCTGATCTACGCGGAAATCGCCGCGCAGCAGATCGGCGAGGCGATAGAGCGAGATAAGGTGGGCGGAGGCGGTACGACGGGCAGCGGGAATTCTGCCTCGCGCGGCGTCGATGTAACGGGCGGCGGCAGTGCGATGGAAGCGGATGGCGGCGCAATGAAAGCAAGCGGCGGGAATTCCGTCCCGTGCAGCGGCGATACGATAGAAGGCGGTAGCGAGAATTCCGCCGCAGAAGATCATAAAGACGCAACCTGCGTAGGCGGCGAAAAGTCGCTTTTTGACAAGATCAAAGGGCTTTTCAAATAGCAATTTGATCGCTAAATTTTAAAGCGGCTCGCGGAGTCGTACGATTTAAATCACGATTAAATCATCTCGCGCTCGCGAGCTCTGCGCCGCGCAGTTAAATTTAGCTAAAACGGCGCAGTCGACAAGCGCAAATTTAAAATTTAAAACTTGCCGAAATTTTAAAACAACAGCTTGCATATCGGAAGTTACGAAATTTTAAAGCGTCGCAAGCAGGCCGTAAAAGAGGCTAAATTTAAACCCGCTACAGCCTTTGTGACGGGTATCTGCGAATAGCTTATCTATTTAAATTCCATAGCCGAAAGCGCCCGATTTTGACTTCACGCTACTTAAAATTCTACGCTTGGGCGCTAATTTAATCGCTCACAAAACGCCGCGATAAAATTTCAATAAATTTTAGATTTTAAAGCTCGTCGCCCCAGAAATAAAGCTCGAAAAAAGCAAGTGCAAAGATAAAAAATAATATCAGCGCCGCGCCGCCTGCTCGGACGTAGCTATCGTCCCCTACGCCGAATTGCACGCAATACGCAAACGCCATAAAAAACAGGCAAGCCGCTAAATTTGCGGAGCGTTTCTTTTCGTCTTTTAATGACGATACGCACAAAACGGCGGCTAGCATGAGAACTACGGTCGCGATAATTTGCATGGCGTGTGACCTTTCGTGTAGGGCAGAAATAACCTTTGGCTAGCATCAAGAGATAAAATTTCACTACTGAAGTCAAAATAAATTCGCACGATTTTATAGCGCCTTGCCTACTTTTGCGGCGAAATTTCGCCGCTTTGATCTGCCCGTCTAAGCTCTTGGCGGGCAAATTTTGCACTTTTGTTGAAGCGGCGGCTTTTAAAATTTCTCGCTCGCCGCCTCTTACAATCATCCTCCGAGCTCGCCGCTAGCTTAGCGGAAGCTGTCGCTTCTGCTAGGTACTAGCAGGTCTTGCAGTTCCTGTTGCACTGAGACTTTCGCGCGCGGATCGAGGATTTGCGAGTAGATGATAAAATTTGCAAGCACCTTTTTACCGTAGTCCCTACTCTCGGCATACGGCACGAGCTCCATGCTAAGCCACGGCTCAAATTTGCCCTTATTAAACATATCGCCGCGCTGAAGCATCTTTTTGACGAGCCCGAG
>CAUUSU010000103.1:0-5586 GCA_963547835.1 uncultured Campylobacter sp. | reverse complement strand
GTCTGCTCGATCTGCGCCTCGATCTGCTTCTGCTCGGCCTCTTTTAAAGCGGCGCTATTTTTAGCGTTTTCCACCGCCTCTTTGGAAGCGGCGTTTCTTTTATACAGCTCAAGCTCGCGGTTATACTGCGTTTTGGCGTTTTCTGCAGCGATCTTTGCCGAAGCCAAATTTGCCTCATGGATCAGAAGCTGTGCCTTTTGCTGCGCGATCTCGTTTTCTTGAGTGACTGAGTCGATCTGTGCGATCATATCGCCTTTTTGAACCTTATCGCCCACTTTGACGTAGAGCTTTTTGATCTGTCCGCTTACCTGCGCGCCCACGTCTACCAAATCCCTGGCATAAACCTCTCCCGCAGCCGTCACCGTGCCTCTGATATTGCCCTTCTCAAGCCTGGTGGTAAGGGCCTTCGGCGTCTCTTCTTGCTTAAAAAATTTGCCGTATAAAAAATATATCGCAATGACGATGAGCAGGGTAAAGGCGATAAATTTCAAGGTTTTTTTCATTTTGCCAACTTCAAATAAAATAAGGGCTAATTCTAATGTAAAAATATAAAATTTTAGTTAAATACTAAATTCTTTGCTCGCGCAGGGCGTAAAATTTCATGATCTTTTTATGTAAAATTAGCGAAACATAAATTAGCGCCGAACCCGCAAGCAGGCGCGCTATATCGGCGTCCTTTTGCCAAAATACTAAATTTACGACGATCGCTGCGGGAATGAGCGCGTTATTCATAATCGCAAGCACGCCGCTATCGACTTCGCACGCGCCCTTGTTCCACAAAAAATACCCCAGAGCGCTTGCGACAGTGCCCAGATACACGATCACCGCGCCCTGTGAGAAGCTGGGATTAAATTTAGAAAAATCTCCGAGCACGATCGCAGCAATCGCCGTAACCGCGGTAGCTCCGACAAAAAAGTAGCCGAAAAGCTCCTTCTGCTCGCTAAAGCCGTGGCGCTCAAGCATAAATTTATACGCGCTCTGTCCGAGCCCGAAGCATAAATTTGCGCCTTGTACGAGCAAAAAGCCCGTCAAAAACTCGGAATTTATCGCGCCGAATTTTATCACCAAAGCCCCCAACACCGCAACTGCGACGCTGAAAAGATATAGCGCGCGAAATCTAAGCTTAAGCGCATCGTAAAGTAGCGTCACATAAAACGGAGTAAATATCGTAAAAAGCGCCACTTCATAGACTTTCAAATACGTAAAGCTGCGGTAGTAAAAGATATACATCACGCCGATCTGCACGGCGCCCACGGCGCAAATTTTAAGCGCCAGGGCGGGATTTACGCCACGAAATTTCATAAACGGCAAAAAGCAAATTAGCGCCAATGATACGCGCGAAAACGCCAAATATGCGCTGTCTATGCCGCGCAAAAACTCGCCTATCAGCGAGAAACTAAAAGCCCAAATACAAGTAACCAAAATCAGTTTTTTCAAAACGTCCGCCTAAACTTTAAAATTTAGGCGGAATTTTATAAAATTTTAGTTGAATTTGGGATTTAAATTTCGCTCGTGCGGCATAAATTTAGGTTTTTATTTATTTTAAATGTGTTAAAATTATCCGATTTTTGAAATTTAAGGGTACAAATGAACGACGTTTCGGTTATAGTTCTTGCCGCAGGGCTGGGCACTCGGATGAAGTCGCAAAAGGCCAAGGTTCTTTTCGAGCTTTGCGGCGAGCCGATGATAATCCACATCCTAAAGAAAGCTTACGAAATTTCAAACGACGTGAGCGTGATTTTACACTATCAATTCGACGAGGTTAAAAGCGCGGTTCTAGCGCAGTTCCCAAACGCTAAAATTTACAAACAAGACCACGAGCATTTCCCCGGCACTGCGGGCGGACTAAAAGAGGTCGAAATCAGCGGAGCCAAAACGCTAATAATCTGCGGCGATATGCCTTTGGTAAAAAGCGCCGAGCTTCGCAAACTCTGCGAGGGAAACGCGGAAGTAAATTTAAGCGTTTTTAGCGCGCACGATCCATTCGGATACGGTCGCGTAATTACTCGCGGTGGCGAAATTTTAAAGATCGTCGAGCAAAAGGACGCAAGCGAAGAGGAAAAAGCGGTAAAAGACGCGAACGCAGGCTGCTACTGCTTCAAAAGCGAGGCATTGAAACAAATTCTGCCGCAGATCAAACCAAATAACGCGCAAAAAGAATACTACCTCACCGACGCGATCAAAATCGCCAAAGATATGGGCTTAAAATGCGCCGCCGTGTGGGTGGACGAGCAAAGCTTCATGGGCATAAACGATAAATTTGCCCTCAGCATCGCCGAAAATTTAATGCAAAACGAGATCAAAGAAAATTTGATGAAGCAGGGCGTTTTGATGCGCCTACCGCAAAGCATCTACATCGATAGCAGGGCAAAATTTATCGGCGAGTGCGAGCTGCAAGAAAACGTAAGTATCATCGGTCCTTGCGTGATCGAAAGCTCGCTTATCAAAAGCGGCTGCGTCATCGAAGATAGCGTCATAAAAAATTCCGACATCGGTCCGATGGCGCATCTGCGCCCAAAATGCGAGGTTATAGGCACCCATATCGGAAATTTCGTCGAGCTTAAAAACGCGAAAGTAAACAGGATCAAGGCGGGGCATTTAAGTTATCTTGGGGATTGCGAGATCGATGAGGGCAGCAATATCGGCTGCGGCACGATTACGTGTAACTATGACGGCAAGAAAAAATACAAAACGATAATCGGCAAAAACGTCTTTATCGGCTCGGACACGCAGCTAGTAGCGCCCGTGCGGATAGCCGACGACGTCATAATCGCCGCGGGAACGACGGTGACAAGCGACGTTCCGAGCGGCGCGCTGGCGATCAGCCGAAGCAAACAAATCAACAAAGATGGGTTTTTCCATAAATTTTTTAGGAGCGAAGATGAGTAAGAAAAAGGTTTTACTGGCGGTTTGCGGGAGTATCAGTTTTTACAAAGCGTTTGAAATTTTATCCGCTCTGAAAAAGTCGAATTTCGACGTCTATATCGCGCTTAGCGACGGCGTGCAGGAGTTTGTCAGTTACAAGGCATTCGAGGCGCTGTGCGATCACCCGGTACTTTGTAAAGCCAACGAAAACTGGCAGGCGGGCATCAACCACATCGCTTACTCCAAAGTGGATTTGGTTTTGATAGCGCCCGCGACGGCAAATACGATAAACAAGCTCGCGTGGGGCGTCTGCGACAACGTATTTTTAGAGGTGCTAAACGCGGCTTTCGCTCACGCCAAAGTAGTCATCGCGCCCGCCGCAAACCCTGCGCTACTTGAAAACAACATCACGAAAAACTGCATCGATATGCTAAAAGCGAGCGTCAATGCGTATTTCGTCGATCCGATAGAAAAAACCCTAGCTTGCGGAGATACCGGCAAGGGCGGACTAGCTAGCACCGAGGCGATTATGCAGACGCTAAAGCGCGCGCTTTACAACGATAAATTTTGGGAGGATAAAACCGTCATCATCACCGGAGGCGCGACGATCGAAAAGATCGATAGCGTGCGCGGCATTACGAATTTTTCCAGCGGCAAAACCTCCAAAGCGATTGCCGACGCGCTGTTTTACCTAGGCGCGGACGTGACGCTGATCTCTAGCAACGAATATGAAAATTTACCGTACAAGCTCGTTAAATTTGAAAGCACTATCGGGCTAAAATCGGCGCTTGACAGCACAAAATTCCCCGACGGCGCGTATTTGATAATGGCCGCCGCGGTAAGCGATTATTCGCCGAAGGTACGCTACAAAGACAAGGTGAAAAAAGCGGAGATCGGCGAAATTTGGAATTTACGCCTGGGCGAAAACGAGGATATCTTAAGCTCCGTGCGCGGAAATATCAAAAAAGTGGGCTTTAAACTCGAAACCGACCGCGAAAACGCCGTCGGCGAGGCCAAACGCATGCTTAACGAAAAGCATCTCGACGCCGTCTGCCTAAACGTGCTGGACGACATCATCAAGCTCGGCGGCGACGTCCTTAAGGTCACTTTCATCACGAAAAACGATCAGGTCGTAATCGACACCGCGCCGAAGGACGAAGTCGCCCTAAAAATCGCGGCTGAGCTGAAAAAAATCTGATCCGTGAATAGCCTAAATCATCTAGCCCTCGTGATGGACGGCAACGGGCGCTGGGCGAAAAAGCGCGGTCTGCTACGCACCGGCGGGCACGAAGCGGGCGCGGAAGTCGTGGAGCAGATCTGCGAGTTTTGCATCGACGAAGGCATCGCAAACCTCACGCTCTACGCCTTTAGCACCGAAAATTGGAAGCGCCCGAAAAGCGAAGTGGAATTTTTGATGAAACTGCTTCAAAAATTCCTAATTTCACGCCGCGAAAAATTTATCCAAAACGGAATAAAATTCTATCCGATCGGCGATATATCGGCTTTTGAGGGCGATCTGCGAAGCGAGATCGAATATCTTTCAAATTTAACTCAAAACGGACGAGCGCTAAATTTTAACCTAGCGATCAACTACGGCTCTCGCGACGAGATAGTGCGAGCGTGCGAGCGGCTGCTTGCAAGCGGCGAGCGACTAAGCGAAGCGGGCATCGGCGCGCATCTGGATACCGCGCACAGCGGCGACGTGGATCTGCTGGTGCGTACGGGCGGCGAGCAGCGGCTGTCGAATTTCTTACTCTGGCAAGCAAGCTACGCCGAGCTTGCGTTTACGCCGACGCTGTGGCCGGATTTCACGCGCGAGGAGCTTGCGCGCATAGTGGATGATTTCCGCCGCAAACAGCGCCGCTTCGGCGGTCTTTGAGCTGCGTCGCGGTCGCTCTGACGGTCGCTTTAAATTTTAAAATTTTAGTTTGCAGAACCACCTGCGACGCGATAAATTTTAAAATTTAATCTGCTGGCGCTTGCGACACCTTGAAATTTTAAAATTTCAGGATTTTAATTTGCAGTGCCGTAAAATTTAAAATTTTAATATGCAGGCGCGCGGCGCCGCGAAATTTCAAAATTTTAGAATTTTAAAATTTCGCGCCTTTTAAATTTAAAGCTCTAGTGCGAATCAAGTTACGAGGCGCGGTAAATTTAAACGTGGCAGAAATTTTAAAAATCACGCCACCGTTCACGCCAAAACCGACAAGGAGGGCTATGAGCTACTACATACAATGTGGTTGCGGTAAAAAGCTTACGAAAAAGCCGATGAAAACTCTAAGATGCCCAAGATGCGGCATCGTGTACAAAAAACCTAAGAAATTTATACTGGCGGTCTACATTTGCCTGCTTGTGTTTTTTGTGCTAGCATTTGCTTTCATCCCCGATAAAATGGGGCTTTTAGCATCCGCAGGCAGCGAGATAGGCGCATATATCATGTTTTTATGGATCGTAGATACTTTGAACTTCGATCTTTTGGACGCCGTGATACTGGTGGCGGGATTTTTGATTTTAGGCGGATTATATGAGGCATGGGACGAGCCGCTAATCGCCGGGCTCATAGCCATTTTATTTTGCGTAGGCGCGGCGGCGATTTTCGTAAAATTTTTCCCTTACGAGAGGCAAAAAATCAATGAAAACTAAGAAATTTCTCGCTACCATAAAGCGTTTGATTAAATTTTAAAAAGTTAAAGCTCCAAAGGAAAAAGATGGATTTAAATA
>CAUUSU010000102.1:0-5620 GCA_963547835.1 uncultured Campylobacter sp. | reverse complement strand
CCGCGGATCGGGATGCCCAAAAGCACCTGCCCGTAAACGAGCGTCATCGCGCCGCCCAAAAGCGCCAGGAAATAATACGCGCCGACCTTGGCAGTAACGATCTCAAGCGCGCTTGCGTTGGAATTGTAAAGCGAGGCGATCGTGCCGCGGTCCCATTCGCGCGAGATCACGACCGCGACCATAAATAGGCAGATGAGCCCCAAAATCCCCACGTACTCGGCAGATACGAGATACCACGTCGATTCGTTGGCTTCATTGAACCAGCTGCGATAATTCACGCTGACGGGCCTTGCGGCGGCGTTTAAATTTGCGTTTAAAAAGCCGTAATCTTGCGCCAAAACCTGCTCGATTACGCCTGCTACGTAAACATAGCTAAGAAGCGCGAGCTGCGACTGAGTGGCGTTTTGGATAAGGAAAATTTCGGCGCCGTCTTTATTCGAGCCGCCTGCGCTATTTACGCCGCCGTTATTTGCAGCGCCGCCCGCGCTGCGAGCGCCGTTAGTGGAAGGGTTTGCATTGGCGCCGCTGCTCGCATTTTGAAGATCGTCTGCGCCGCCGATTAAATTTACGCTTCCTTGATTTGCGCCCATATCGCTTGCGCCACTACTGGAATTTGCAGTTGCGCCGCTTGAATTTACTCCGCTGCCGCCCGCTTCCGAGCCGTTGCCGTATGAACCCTCGCCGCTTGCACTAGAGCCGCCTGCGGAGGTGTTTATGCCGCTCTCCGTGCCGGTGTCCGCGCTGTCGTCCTCAAGCGGACGGAAATTTTCGGCGCTGCTCGCATTTTGGAGATTGTCCGCGCCGCCTGTGGAGGAGCTTTCATCGCTAGATAGGTTTAAATTTACGCCGCCGCCCGCGCCGCCGAGTCCGCCCAAAGTGCTTTGAAATTTCGCCGCAAAGCGCGGATCAAAATACAAAATGCTCTCGATCTCATGCGCCTTAAAATCCCTCCTCGCGCTCTCTAAATCCGTATAGACGCGGGTTTGTAGGTATTTTGAGCCCAAAAATCCGCCGAGCAGATCCCGCTCGATTTTGGAGCTCAGATCGCTTACGAAGCCCACTTTGACGGGCTTTATGTCCATCCGCATCGCGTATCCGTAGATCACGACCAAAATTAGCGGCATCAAAAACGCGATCACGAGCGCCGATCGGTCCTTTGCGATCTGCGCGAACTCCTTTTTTACGAGGATTTTTAAAAAAATAAAGTTCATCCGCCCTGCCCCTGTACTCGGATTTTGCAGCGCTGCGCCGCTCGTGGCAGGCACCCGAATTTTGATCGCACAAATTCGGCTACCGCAGCTACCGCATTTTGAAATTTTAGCCGCGTAATCGCATTTGGCACATCCCTAAATTTTAATTGCGAAGGTGCGGCAACCGAGATTTGAAATTTTAGCAGTGCAGACGGACTGCCCGCGCCCATTTCGCTCATCGAGCCTACAAATTTTAATCGCGCGAGCGCATACGGCGAGCTTTGAAATTTTAGGCAGTTGCGCGGCACGACCTCGCTGCTAGATTTTTGACGTAAAAGCTCTACGGCGGCGCAAGATCCGTGATAAAATTTTTGCATCAGGGTTTTAAATTTACAAGCTACTCGCAGACTGACCGTCATTTTAAATTTGCGATCTGTTTGCAGAGCGGTCACCCTTTTAAATTTATAATCTGCTTGCGAGCCGCTCGCGCTTTGAAATTTGTAGAGCAGATGAAGCGGGCTCGCTTCGGCGCAGAGCTCGCGCAGTATCCATCTAAAAAATCCGCGCCGTGTCCCGCCGCGCGATGCCTCATTCAAAATTCCATTACCGCTTGAAATTTCGCAATCTCTTAAAATTTCACTGCCATTTAAAATTTTACTATCGTTCCAAATTTCGCCGCTGCTAAAAATCCCGCTACCGCTTAGAATTTTACCGACATTAAGAGCCAAGCCGCTCAAAATTTCGCCGCCGCTTAAAATTTCATCGCCCCGCAAGAGCCTTTCGCCGCTTAAAATTTTACCGCTCGGGCGCGCCGGTTTTCGCCCGACCCGCATAAAATTCGGATCAAAAATCCTCACGGCTCGCGCAAAATTTCGATCAAAAGCCCTCATCGCCCGCCTCGCTTCTAAATTTTTGCACCTCGTTTATGAAGGCCTGCTGCACGCTAAGCCGCCGCCCGCTCTGCACGCAGACCTCGTCGGGGCTGCCTAGCGCCAGGATTTTGCCGCGATCTTGGATCAAAAACCGATCGCAATACTCCGCCTCCTCCATAAAATGCGTCGTCACGACCACGCTCACGCCGGTGCGCGCGAGCGCATTTATGCGGTTCCAAAAGAGCCTGCGCGAGAGCGGATCGGCGCCGCTGGTGGCCTCGTCGAGAAACAAAATCTCGGGGCGGTGGATGAGCGCGCACGCCATGCTGAGGTTGCGCCCCGCGCCAAAGGGCAGGTTTTGCCACGTCTCGTTTCGCAGCCGCTGCAAGCAAAACTCGCTCAAAAGCTCCTCTATGCGCCGCTTTAGCGCTGCTCCGCCGATGCCGTAGCTGCGGCCGAAATACTCTAAATTTTGATAGCAGCTTAGCTTTTTATAAAGCGAAAATTTCTGCGAGACGTAGCCGATGCGCGATCTGATCGATGATTTGGCATGACGCAGATCCTCGCCCATGACCGAGATCTCGCCCCCGCTCATCCCCAAAAGCGCGCAGATCATGCGAAACGTCGTCGTCTTGCCCGCGCCATTTGGGCCCAGAAGGCCGAAAATCTCGCCCTTTTTGACCTCGAAACTCGTATTTTCCACGGCGGTAAATGAGCCGAATTTTTTACTCACGTCGCGCACTTTTATGACGGTTTGAGCCGCATCGAAGCTCCTTTTTTCGTAGCCGAAGTTCGCCGCGCCGATCTCCGCTTTGTTTAGAAAAATATACGCATCCTCCAGGCTCGCCTCACGCGGGCTAAGTTTAAATTTAGCGCTTTCGTTTTCTTTAACTTTAGCGTTTCCGCTTTCGCTAAATTTAACGCCCTCGTTTTCGTTTGAAATTTTAAAATTTTCGCCTCGCCCGTTTTCGGGATCCGTGTCTTTGTCGCGCCCGTTTTCGCGCTCTGTATTTCCGCCATCACCCTCTAGGCTCGCGTTTAAAAACTCCTGCAGATCGCGCAGACTTATCGGCTCTTCGCTTAGCAGATCGACGCTGCCGTCTCTGGGGCAGATGTCAATGAGCGGGGAGTTTTTTAAAAATCTTTGCGTCTTAAACATCAAGCGGCGCGCCAGGCTCTGATAATCCTCGCCGCATATGCGAAAGGTGCGGTCCCGCAGCACCGCGGTGATCTTTGCGGCGGGATCTTGCGCTATGATCTTGCCGCCGAGTAAGATCAGCGTCAGATCGGCATCCGCCGCTTCGTCGAAATACGCCGTCGAAAATATGCATTTCGCGCCGCTTTGATTCAGATACTCGCGCACGATCGCCCACAGCTCCCTGCGTGAGAGCGGATCGACGCCGACGGTGGGCTCATCGAGCACCAAAAGCCGCGGACGAGCTGCAATCGCGCAGGCGACGCCTAGCTTTTGTTTCATCCCGCCGGAGAGCGAATCCACGGCGTAATCTTTGAATTTCAAAAGCCCCACGCGGCGCAAAAGCGCGCGCAGATACTCCTCGCCGCTTTTTAGATCAAGCCCTTTTAGGCCTGCGAAGATATTTAAATTTTGCCAGACGCTAAGCTCCTCGTAAAGCCCCAGGCTCTGCGACATGTAGCCGTTTGCGCGGACGAATTCTTTATTTTCGCCGCTCGGAGTGAAGCCAGCAAATTTTATCTCGCCGCAATCGGGCGCGATGATGCCGCAGATGAGCTTTAAAAGCGTGGATTTGCCCGCGCCGTCGGGGCCCGTGAGGCTGATGAGCCGCGGCGAGGCGCCAATTCGCAGATCAAAATTTTCAAAAACGACGTTTTTGCTGCGATCCTCTCGCAAGTAAAATTTCTTTAAATTTACGATATTTAGTAGATCCAAGCCTAGCTCCAAATTTTATTTACTCGTCCCGACGCTTGGCGCGACGAACGAGACCTATGCACGCCGAAAAGGCGCTCTTTATCGCGACGCCTTGCTTCTGCAACCGCCGAGACGTCGTGGTTTCGTAGCCGCTACGGCATCTTAGTTTTGTGACCGCCGCGGCATCTTGGTTCTACAATTGCCGCACGCTTTAAATTTCGCGCCGCACGTTGAACAATTTCGCCCAAACCTCGCATAGCATAAATTCGACGTAACTTACCGCAAGGGCGCGAAACTAAGCCCTATCGCGTCTGGGCACCCTGCAATCGCCCGCTCGAATTCGAGTGTCCACACGATCTGCGTTGCTTACGGCTCGCGCCGAATATTCCGCGCGACGCCCGATCCGTCTTGAGCGCGTGCATATCGCATCGGCTAGCCGCGCCGCTAACGATGCGCACATAACGCGCACGAACGGGGCGGTCTCCAAAACATGAAGCGATCCGCGAGCACCCGCGATAAATTCGCTTCAAAACGCAAACAAAAGCGAGTTTCAAACACCTGGCGAGCTGTGAGCGCCGAGCTCTCTATCTGCGTCGCGCCCTCTTGCGGTGAAATTTTATCGCCGCCGCACCTTTTGGCGAAATTTTATACCTAGTTTCGGCTTTCTTTACATAGTGCGACTTCAGCTACCGCGTCCTTTGAGGTAAAATTTACCGCCGCTCGCAATCGGCATTTAATCGCGCCGCTTGTTTCGTAGCGAATTTTACTGCCGTCCGTGCTCGGTTCAATCGCCGTTCGTTTATCGCAAAACGCCTGCTAGAAACAAAGCCCGCTGCCGCTCTACCGCCCTGCTTTTACCTCGCTGCTGAGCCGCAAATTTTAAAATTTAATCCGCACTGTTTTGCGCCAAATCTTTCGGCAAAATTTTACTCGCTACGTTGCAGAATTCCGATCTTTTATTTAAAGCTGCACTGGCTCGCGCAAAACTCGCGCGATAAATTTTACGCCGCCTTTCCGCCTTTTGTACGGCTTCGTTATAGACATACAGCATTTTATTGCCGCCGAGACGATGTATTTTAGGAGCGGTGCAATTTCATCGCCCTACTCTCTGCCGAACAGGCGCCGTTTAAATTCCGCCTCGAAGCGCGCTTTTAAAATTTCATCAGGCTCACGCCGTATGCACGGCTTGCGCGGCGTTGCGTAAAATTTGTCGGGCGATGGGCTCTGCTATCCAAATTTCGCCCGCAGTATCCGAAGTTCCGCTCGCACGCTAAAGTTTCGCTCGTGCATTAAAATTTTACGCGTAGCGTTTGCCCGTCAAAATTCCACGCTGATCGGCTGCCCTAAGCGAAAGCTGCCATCCTCGTCGCTGAAATCGGCGCGCGCCTCCCACACGAGATCTGCGCGCAGCTCCTCGGTCTGTACCGTGCGGGGCGTGTACATCGCGGTTTGGCTCACGTATGCGACCTTTGCGTTCGCGCTAGAGCCGTCCGCAGCGATGATCCGCACGCTCTGTCCGGCGCGCAGGAAACGGAGCTGATTTTCGCTTAGATAAAATTTCGCTCGCTTGTTTTTTACTTCGCTAAGCTCAAAAACGCCCACGCTGGGTATACTAATGTCGCCAAGCTCCTTAAGGCGCGCTCTGATCTGCCCGCTAAAGGGCGCTTTTA
>CAUUSU010000101.1:0-5635 GCA_963547835.1 uncultured Campylobacter sp. | reverse complement strand
TCAAGCTCGTCCCAGCGCTCGTCACGAATCATCTGCACGCAAATTTCAAGCTCGTTTTTAAAAGCATCGATAGCGCTCAGCAGGTTTGTGCGGTTTTGCTTAAAAATATCGACCCACATCTGCGGCGAGCTTTTGGCGATACGGCTCATGCCCGAGAAGCTGCCGCCGGCTAAATTTATGATATTGCGGCGATTTTCCTCTTTTAGCACGCTGTTTACGAGCGAGTAGCTGATCGCGTGGGGCAGGTGCGAGATGAGCGCTACGTGGTGATCGTGGCTTTTTGCGTCCATAAATACGATCTTCATCCCTGCAAATGAAAAAATTTCGACCGCTCGTTTGATATGCACTTCATCCGCGCCGTGATCGTCGCAGATGACGACTACCGCGCCGTTTAAAAGCTCTTTAAATGCCGCTTGCGGGCCGGAGTTTTCGGTACCAGCCATTGGGTGAGCTGCGATGAAATTTCGTCTGATTTGCGGCGGGCAGTTTTGTAAAATTTTAAATTTCGTGCTTCCCAGATCGATGATCGTCGTCTCGCTTCTGCAGTCGCTTAGTTTTTGCAACGTCTCAATAATTGCCTCCACGGGGATTGCGAGAAAGATCGCGTCGCAGCTTTGCTTCATCTGCTCCAGACTTAAAATTTCATGCACGAGCCCAAGTCGCAGAGCTTCTTTTTCATTTTCGCGGCTGATGTCGCAGCCGTAGACGGCGCTAATTATTTTGGTGCTTTTTAGACATAGCCCAAGAGAGCCGCCGATGAGACCCAAGCCGATAATTCCTATCTTCATAAAATTCCTTTTTGATATATGCAAGTTTTAATTTTAATGTGGTATTATACGCAAATTATTTTCGTTTTTAGGTAAAATTTTATGAAAAAAAGCGTTTTTTTACTCTTAGTAGGTGGGATTTCCGTGGCATGCGCCGCGCAGATAAAATCCATTAAATTTGAAGGGCTAAGGCATCTTTCTCCACAGGTCGCACAGCAAATTTCAGGACTTAAGGTAGGCGATGAGCTTAACGGCGAAAACACCAATGCTGCGATCTCGAAGCTATTTGAGCAGGGCTATTTCAGCGACGTTTATATCAGCGAACAAGGCGGCGCGGTCACTATCAACGTAACCGAAAAACCGACCATCGCCAAGGTCGAGATCAAAAACGTAGTTACCAATGATCGCGATAAGATAAACGAGCTCATCGGCTTGCGTCCGGGGCAGGTTTACGATGAGGTGGCTGCTAAAAAAGCGGAGACCCGCATCAAGCAATACTACGAAGTCAAGGGCTTTTTTGACACCGTGGTGGAATTTTATCCAAAGCCGATCAACGACGATAAATCGGTCATCTTGCTAACGATCGAGGTAAATCGCGGCGAAAATATCATCATCGATAAGGTAAATTTAGTAGGCGCGGACAAGCTAGACTATGATGATATAGAGCCATCCGTCGCCAATAAAGAACGCGAGACGCTGGGCTGGATGTGGGGCTTTAACGACGGCAAGGTAAAAACCGCCGAGCTTCCTAACGACGCAAATAGAATTCAAGAAGAATATTATAAAAAAGGCTACTTAGACGCGCAGGTTTCTGCGCCACTACTTAATGCCGATATGGATAATTACACTGCCGATCTTACCTACTACATCAGTGAGGGCGAGCAATACACCGTAAGCTCTGTAGATATCGAGTATCCTGCAGATATAATCAAGCTTGATAAAGAAAAGGTTTTGGACGATTTTAAGCTTCAAAAGGGCGATACGATGAATTCCGAGCGTTTGCGCCGCGATATGAATACGCTAGAGACTTTAGTCGCGGATCAGGGATACGCCTATGTGCGCATCGTGCCTAAGACTAAGCAGGACAAAGAAGCTCGCACGGTCGCTATCACGTATCAAGTCATCCCTGAGGATAAAGTCTATATTAGAAACGTAACGATCTCGGGTAACGATAAGACCGAGGATAAGGTCATTCGCCGCGAGATGTATCTGACCGAGGGAAATTTATATAGCAAAACCGACTACAACGATTCGTTAAATTCTTTAAAACGCACGGGATATTTCGATGAGGTGGAGATTAAAGAAAACCGCGTTTCTAACGATCAGATCGATCTTGAAGTTGCAGTTAAAGAAGCTCCTACAGGCTCTATCACGGGTGGTATCGGATATGGCAGCGAGGATGGAATTTTACTTAGCGGCGGTATCAGTGATCGTAACGTATTCGGCACCGGTCTTCACGGCGCATTCTCGGTCGAAAAAAGCGACGATCAGTTAAGCGGACGCTTGAGCTTAACCAATCCTAGAGTATTTGATTCTGAGTATAGCTTAGGCGGATCGATCTTTGCCAACGATTACGACTGGGACGACTACGATGAGAAATCTTACGGATTTTCAATCACGGGCGGTCGCAAGATCGGGCGCAATACCGATGTAAGCCTTACATATTATCTAGAAAAAAGCGAGATTAAGGGCTTAAATGAATATTACGCCAAAGCGGGCTATCTAGATGGCAAGAATTTAAAAAGCTCGATCATCCCGTCTATTACATATAATAGCACAGATGATTATTACTTGCCAAGAAGCGGTATGATCGCAAGTGCTAGCTTAGAATACGCGGGTCTTGGCGGCGATATGGACTACACCAAGGCGCGAGGATCGTTTAACTACTATTTTGGCTTGCGAGATTATATCGATCACGACATTATCTTTAGATACAAAGCTGCAACGGGCTATATGTGGGAAGGTAATAAAAAGATCCCGATCAACGAAAAGCTATTCCTAGGCGGAATGAAAAGCATTAGAGGCTACGAAGGTCGCAGTATCCCGAAAAAAGAGATTTGCTTAAATGCAAATAATTGCCGCTATATCGAAACAGGCGGTATGCAGAGCTTCAATAACTCCTTTGAGCTAAGCTTTCCGGTGGTCGATAGGCTTAAAATGCGCTTTGTAACGTTTTTTGACTACGGAATGATCGGCGATCATGACTGGAATGAAGAGGAGCGCTATAGCACGGGTGCTGGTATCGAGTGGATGACGCCGATGGGGCCTTTGCAGTTATACTTCGTTAAGCCGCTTAATAAAAAACCGCACGACGATACAAATAGCTTCGAATTTAGTATCGGCGCTAGATTTAATTAAACGGCGGCGACTTGCGAAAGCTGTGGCGTGCGTAGGATTTCTACCGCACGCCTTAAAATTTAATAACGTTTGCGATTTTGGCTTTTCTTGTCGCACTAATTTACAGCCGAATTATTGTAGGCGGGTTGAGCTAAATTTTAATTGGAATTCCGCTCGGCTTAGGATGAAATTTAAACGCGTAGCTTGCTTTGAATTTTTTAGAATTTTATTTATCAAGATAGTTTAGAATTTCATTCGTATGGCAAAATTTTAAGCACAAGAGTTCTAAAAAATCAATACAAGCCATTAGCATAATTTAAAGAAATTCTAATATTGAAATTTTAAAGATTACGATATAGACGATAAACGCCGCTTTGTCGCGCGCGGAATTTCGCTGCATAGGATTTAGCGCGCCACTGAATTTTAAAGCTCATAAATTTTGAGATTCTAAAATCGCGAGAATTTAAAATCTGAAATTCGCCTCGTAAATCGCTAAACATTTGCGTTAAATTTTGCCTCGCTTTACCGATAATTTAAGTTAAGCTTGTAAAATCGCGCTCTAAAATCATATCAAAGGCTCTTTTATGCGTAGAAATGGCAATGGAACGAAGCTTAAAATTTTAATATTTCTTATTATAATATGCGCTTTGGTTTATGGAATTTTTAGAATTTTCACCTCGCCGAAATTTGAAAAAAATCCTCCGCAAATTGCGCTGGAAAATGAAATTTATTGGAATTTAACCTCGCCTTTAAAGATTAAAATTTCAGACGATACCGGCATTAAGCTTGTCCGCGTAAACTTAAACGACGGAGCCAGCACGATACCGCTACTAAATGAGGAGCTGAACGTTCCGCAAACGACGCTAGAGCTTGCCGTGCAATTTCCTAAAAATTTGATGCTTAATAAAGATAAAAACTACAAGCTCGAGGTTTTTGCAAACGACATTAGCTCGTGGAATTTTGCGCAAGGAAATAAGAGCGTAAAAACGGCAAATATAATAATAGATGACAAAAAGCCCGTCATAAATATCATCAATCAATCCTATAAAATCACCAAAGGCGGTAGCGCCGTGGTTGTATTTTCGGCAAAAGACGAACGCCTAAGCGAAGTCTATGTCAAAACCAACTATGGCAAAATTTTTAAAGCAATTCCTTTTGTAAAAGAGGGCTATTATGCGTCTCTCGTAGCGTGGCCTGCAAATTTAGAGGAATTTCGCGCAGAAGCGGTCGCCACTGATCGTGCAGGCAACGAAAGCATTTCGCAAATAAAATATTTTTATCAGGACAAAAAATATAAAGTCTCTACTATCAAGCTAAATCCGGGCTTCATTAACGGCAAAGTAAGTGATCTGGCTAGCCAATATGCGCAGAATTTTAACTCTATGAGCGATCTGGAGAAATTTAAATTCGTAAATGAAACTCTGCGTAAGAAAAACGGAGATGATCTGCACGCTGCTACTAGCGCGGTGCATGAGGATAAAATAAATGAATTTGAGCTAAAGCCTTTTTATCCGCTTGCTAAAGGCGCAGCGGTAGCAAGCTTTGCCGATCATCGGATATTTTTTATGAACGACGAACAAGTAAGCGAGTCATGGCATATGGGGCTCGATCTAGCAAGCGTTGCAAACGCCGATATCAAAGAGAGCAACTATGGCAAGGTGGTTTTCGCGCAGGAAAACGGAATTTTCGGATTAAATTTAGGAATTTACTACGGCTTCGGATTATACGGCATATACGGACACTGCTCGGCGACGCAGTTAAGTGTGGGCAGCGATGTAAAGCCGGGCGACATCCTAGCGCAAACGGGCTCAAGCGGCTTTGCTTTCGGAGATCATCTGCATTTTGGCATCGTAGTTCAGGGTGTGGACGTAAGACCCGAGGAGTGGATGGATCCTAAGTGGATGAAAGATAACATTACCGACGTCTTAGAAACGTCCAAAAAAGTAATAGAAAAAGGTAAGTAAATTTTAAAATTTTCGCTATAATGCGCAGGTTAATGAAAACGAGGATAGAAATGAGACAGACAACGATAGCTAAGAAAGTCCATAACGTCGGCATCGGGCTACACAAAGGTGAGCCTATCAGACTTACGTTAGAGCCTTTAGAGGCGGGCAGTGGAATCGTATTTTACAGAAGCGATCTTGGCGTTAGTTTTAAAGCCGAGCCGAAAAACGTCATAAATACGCAGATGGCGACCGTCGTAGGAAGCGAGAAGGGCTCTATATCAACAATAGAGCATCTAATGAGCGCTATTAATGCCTATGGTATCGATAATATCCGTATTATCGTCGATGCTAATGAAATTCCGGTGATGGACGGAAGTTCGGCGAGCTTTTGTATGCTTTTGGACGAGGCGGGAGTAAGAGAGCTTGACGCTAATAAAAAAGCTCTCATCATCAAGCGTGCCGTGGAGATTCGCGAGGGAGATAAGCTCGTACGGCTAAGCCCGAGCAAGAGCCCTAAATTTGATTATACAATTAAATTTAGCCATCCGCTCATCGGCACTCAGCACTATGTTTTTGAATTTAGCA
>CAUUSU010000100.1:0-5680 GCA_963547835.1 uncultured Campylobacter sp. | reverse complement strand
GGCGCGAACGTTTCAAACGCGACGCTTCATAATTTCGACGAGATCGCGCGGCTGGGGCTGATGAAAAACGACTTCGTAGGCATCATCCGCAGCGGCGACGTGATCCCGAAGATCACGAGCGTTTACAAACAGCGCAGAGACGGCACGCAGAGCGAAATTCTGCGCCCAGATCGCTGCCCAGTTTGCGGCGAGAGGCTGCTTGACGAAGGCGCGCTCATAAAGTGCCAAAATCTCGATTGTAAGGCGCGCGTGATAGGCTCGCTGATCTATTTCTGCTCCAAAAAATGCATGAATATCGAAGGTCTAAGCGATGCGACAATTACGCAGCTTTTTGAAAGCGGCAAAATTTCAAAGATCAGCGACATTTACGCCCTCGGCGCGCAGGATTTGGCGGATCTTGAGGGCTTTGCGGATAAAAAAATTTCAAATCTTTTGGGCGCGATAAATGCGAGCAAAAACGCGCCGCTTGAGCGCTTCATCGCTTCTTTGGGGATCGAGCACATCGGCGAGGTAGCCGCGCGCAAGATCGCTGCGGCATTCGGGCAGGATTGGCTGGATGCGAGCGAGGATGAAATTCTGCGGCTAGAGGGCTTTGGAGAGGCGATGGCAAGGAGCCTAGCGGAGTTTTGCAAGATAAATCGCGAAAAAATTCTAAATTTAAGCGAAATAATCACGCCGCGCGCGCCCGAGATGCAGACCGCCAAAAGCGCCTTCACGGGCCGCAGCGTCGTCATCACCGGTACGCTCAGCCGTCCGCGCGACGAGTTTAAGGCTAGACTTTTGGCGATGGGCGCGAAGGTGCAGGGCTCGGTATCGGCAAAGACCGACTTTGTGCTTGCAGGCGCAGAAGCAGGCTCCAAGCTGCAAAAAGCCCACTCGCTTGGCGTGCGGGTAATCGACGAAAGCGAGTTTGAAGCGCTTGCGAGCTTGGCGACGACCGGCGCAAATTCACTCGACAAGAACGAGCCTAAAGCGCTCGCGGGGAGCGGCGAGTGAAGGTTTTTTGCTTGGCGCCGAACCCACACGCAAACGGAGTGAGATTAAATTTTAAAAGCAATCTCCACCCTGCAGTGTTTGTGTGTTTTACGAAGCGCGAGAATTTTAAAAATTTTATGGCACACGAGCAAGCGGCAAAAACAATAAATCGAGCAGCCGTTGTAAGATCGCTGGGCTCTAAGGCGTGCGTAAAAGCGGCAGACCGAGAGGCGGTTTCTGCGAGGCGCGCGGGCTATACCTGCCGCGGCGCTAAGACGGCTAGCACGATGCCGATAGATGCGGCTGTAAGCAAGAATATCTCAAATTTTGCGGCACCTAAACACTGCGCCGATATGAAAAATTTTAAAATTTTCGCTAGCGGCAAGATAAAATTTGCAACGCACGGCGAGCAGAAATTTACAATACGTAGCATGGCTAAATTTGCGGCGCGGCGCGGGTTACAGTTTGAGCCTTGCGGCGCTGCTGCCCGCAACTTTGCTATGCGCGATAAAATTTTAAACTCAAGCTCGCGCAAAAATTGCATGAGCTTTAAAATTTCACCGCTGCGCGGAGAAAAAGCAAAATGAGATTTGATCTGCTCGTCGCAAATACGCTTAAAATCAGCAGAAATCAGGCTGCCGCGCTGATAAAGCAGGATAAAATTTTGCTGCGTGGCGCCGTGCAAAACAGACCCTCTGCGCAGATCTCACCCGAGCAGAGCGGCGAAATCAGCGCGATTGATCAAATTTACGTAAGCAGGGGCGCGCTCAAGCTTGCGGGCTTTCTGGACGAGCTCGCCGAAAACGGGCTTTTGGCGAGTTACGGCGAAAATTTGCCTAACTCGGCGGCAGAAATTTCAAAGCCGTGCAGCGGCGCGAAGAGCGCGGATAGCAAAGCGGCAGCGACGCAAAAGGCGGGCGCAGTAACGATGCAAATTTCAAGTGCAGATTTTGCGGCTACGGATAAAATTTTAGGCGCGGACGAGGCTGATAAAATTCCAAGCGCTACGGCGGCAAAGATCGCAGAAATAAATACCGCGACGACAAAGAGCGCTAAAGCAACTACCGAGGCGATCCGTACCGCAAAAACTAATGCCGATACGGCGGAGCTTTTACAAACCGGTGCAGGCAAGCAAACGGTGGAATTTTTACAGACGAGCGCGGACGCCGATACGGCGGAACTTTTGCAAACGGACGCAGGCGCCGAAACGGCAGAGATTTTAAATGCGGCGAAAGCCTTCAAATCGGGCGGTAAGGTGGGCGCGTGCCGCAACGAAGGCGGCGCGGAGCGTATGCAAGCAGAGCTCTCGCAAAAAGACATTTTAAATTTAGCGGGAGCCGATGTTTTGGACGTGGGCAGTAGCACGGGCGGGTTTGTGCAGATTTTACTTCAGCGCGGCGCAAAGAGCGTGACTGCGCTTGACGTCGGCAGCTCGCAGCTAAGCGAAATTTTGCGGCGCGATCCTCGCGTGATCGTGCGCGAAAACACCGACATCAGGGAGTTTGAAAGCAAGAAGAAATTTGATCTCATCACCTGCGACGTGAGCTTCATCTCGCTAAATTTGATCTTAAAAAGTCTAGCGAGCCTCGCAAAAAGCGCTCTCATCGTGCTATTTAAGCCGCAATTTGAGGTGGGCGCGGAGATCAAGCGAAATAAAAAAGGTGTGCTCAAGGACGAAAAAGCGGTGTGTGTCGCGCGAGCGAAATTTGAGTGGCTATGCGCCGAGCTGGGGCTTGCCACGCTGCACGCTAGCGCCTGTAAGATCACGGGTAAAGAGGGGAATAGGGAATTTTTCTATCTTCTAAAAAGGATGAACGATGAAATTTAAAAACTTAATTATATTGGCGTTTTGCGCGCTATTTTTGGGCTCATGCGCCAAAAGTCTGAGCCCGAAAGCGCCGATCGTAAAAAACTTCGACATCTCTAAATTTAGCGGCGGCTGGTATGAGATCGCTCGCATGAAGGGCGGCGGCGAGCTGCAAAACACCGCGTACGAGTGCTTTATCGATAAAAACTCCACGATCAATCTTCTAAAAACTGCCAAAACAAGCTCGGGTAAAATCGAAAACGAGCAGCACGTGTTGGAGTTTGCAGGCGATAAAAACGTAGGCCTGCTCTATCAAAAAGGTCTGATTTCCGACTCCCTCTACCGCGTGGCGCAGGTGGACGGCGACTATCGCTACGCCCTGATCTTTGGCGCCGATACGAGCGAGCTTTACATCCTCTCGCGCACCAAAACCCTACCTGAGCCGATCCGCATCCTCTATCTAAAAAAGGCGAAGCACAGCGGCTACGACACCAAAAAAATCGTCTGGACGAAGCAGCAATAATGGCTAATCAAAAATCATGTAAAGACCATACAGAGGCTTCGCTACGGAATTTTAAAGAGCAAAATTTTGTAGCACAGAATTCCAACTTGAAAAATTTTACGGAACAGAATTCCACAAGCAATGGGGAAAATTCATCTCAAAATATCAAACGTCCAAAGCAAGAGCTCAGTGAAAATAAAACCAGCAATGCGCACCTCGCAGATGAAGCAGACACCGACGCCGCTTGCAGTAACGAAACGGCCTATGGCGACGCTTGCAGCAATGGCGTAGACGCGCAAGCTCAAGGCACGCTTCCTGCTTGTGCGGAAGTACTGTGTGCGCGCCTAAGCGAGCAGTTCACACGTGGCGAGATTTTCGCAACGCTGCAAGGCGCAAACCGCGACAATGTGCACGCCGTAGCGATCGGTAACTTCGACGGCATGCACCTTGGACATCAAAAATTATTTGAGCGCCTAGGCGAGCAAGGCGCAATAATCGTAATCCTAGCAGGTGGTGGCACGAAGCTCACCCCTTTTGCGTCGCGGCAGGCATTTACGAACAAAAAGATTTTTTATTGCGATCTACGCACTATCAAAAGCCTTAGCGGAGGCGAATTTATCGCACTTTTAAGGCAGAATTTCATAAATTTACAAAAAATTGTCGTCGGCGAGGACTTTAGATTTGGGCGTGATCGGGCGTGGAACGTAGAATTTTTAAGGCGCGAATTTCGCGGGCAAACCTGCGTCTTAGGGGAGTTTTGCTTAAGCGGCGGCGGCGTGCATTCAAGCAGGATCAAAGAGCTTTTATCGCGTGGTCGGTGCGAAGAGGCGGCGGAGCTTTTGGGGCGAAATTACGAGATCTGCGGACGCGTAGTGCGCGGTCAGGGGCGCGGGGCGCGGGAGTTCGTAGCGACGCTAAATCTTGATGCGAGCGGCTATTTTATGCCAAAAAGTGGCGTGTATGCGACCCTGGCGCGCGCCGGAAGCAAGAAATTTGCAAGCGTGAGCTTCTTGGGGCACAGACTCAGCACCGACGGAGCTTTTGCGATTGAAACGCACATTTTGGGGGACTTTGCAGGCTTTGAGGCTGGTTTAAATTCCGCGCAAGATCGCGCGCCGTGCTGCGGGGGGCAAGCCGCACATTTTGCGCAAAATTTAGATGAAATTTCGACGTGTAATTCAGTAGAAATTTCTACACAAAATTTTGCGGCGAGCGATAGCTTGGACGCCGAAAATAAAATTTTAGAGGCTGCGGACAAAAACAGCAGCGCGAAATTTGCTTGCGTGAAATTTATAAAGTTCCTACGTGAAAATCGCAAATTTAGCGATCTAGCGCAGCTTAAAGAGCAGATTTTAAAAGACGTTTCAGAGGCGGAGGCGGTACTACGAAGCCGTAAATTTTAATCTACGGCTTGTAAGCTTAAAGATGAAATTTGCGGGCTGTGCGCTTGATTTGATGCGTCTGCCCGCGTTTTGCATCTACGACGCATTAAATGAGCCGTCTGCGTCGTTCCGTATAAAAGTCGTGTGCCCGTTGTCACTGAGAATACTTGGTGCACCGCCTGCAGGACTTTAACGCACCTTGAGCTTCAGCTCATGCAAAACAAGGCAAGTGCAAGCCGCGCCAAAAATTAAGGGCGATAAAAAAATCTTAGTTGCGCTGCGAAGCTTTAAAATTCAGCAGGGCTGAGCTTCCGAGCAAGAGCCAAGCGGCTAAATTATGCGCCTAGCTAAACGTGGGATTTTGTTAAGCAGGTTCCATTTTACGGCGCGTAAAATCGCAAAATGGGCGCGAAATTCTACCAATGGAGCTTTGACTATGCTTTTAGTTTAAGTTCGTAATTAAAGAATTTAAAGGAGCTGTTTTGGTAGCGTGAGATTTGGCGACGTAAAATTAATGCTGCGAAAATACGGCGCAAAATTTTAAGGATGTATTTGCACGGCGTGAAATTTTAAGGCGTGTCAAGTAAGACGTGAAATTTAATCATGCATCGAGCATATCCGGGCTAGAAGTTGGGTACAAACTGGGATGTAGCTCGCTTGCATCAAAAGCGCTCATGCTGCGTTTAAAATTTAGGTATGCTTACGCGCGGGGCAAACTAAGCGCAAAAATTCCATGCGTAGCGGTCGCAAATAGAGTCTCGCGTAAGTGCAGAAAGCACGGCGTGAGAATTGTTTAGCATGCGTAGGAAGTATAAATCGAGTACTGCGTAAATAGCGAAACTAAAAGGAAACGGATGAAAGACGAAATTTTTAAAGAGCCTATCAAAAAACAGTTTGAGTTTGACGCCAGCGTCGCGTCGGTTTTCGATGATATGATCGGGCGCAGCGTGCCGTTTTATGAGGCCAGCACGCGGCTTAGCAGCGAGCTTTTGGCGCGGATACTGCCGCAAAAGG
>CAUUSU010000099.1:0-5697 GCA_963547835.1 uncultured Campylobacter sp. | reverse complement strand
GTAAGCGGCGTAAATATCATCCACATAGATAGCAGCTACGTAAGAGGCGAGAAGCTTGAGCTTGAAAAGCTATTTTGCGTGCAGGACGTAACTGAGCAAGTAAAGCAAAAGCAGCGAGATATCCCTCAAATTTTAAATAAATTCGAAGAAATTTTAAGCCAAAACTCTGAGCCCGACATCGATATAGGCGCACATTGCTCAAATCCTTACGCTTGCGACGCTTGGGAGTACTGCTGGCATAAGCAGCGAGCTATCCCGGAGTATAGTGTATTTGACATCTCTCGTCTAAGAAGCGATAAAAAATTTGAGCTTTATAGAAGTGGCGTGATTAAATTTAACGATATAAAAGATCTAAGCAAATTTAACGCCTCTCAGCAGATCCAAATAAAATCAGAAATCTCGCAAGAACAGATCATAGACAAAGATGCAATAAAAGAGTTTTTGGATACGCTCCACTACCCGCTTTATCATCTCGACTTCGAGACCTTTCAGCAGGCGGTGCCGCAATTTATTGGGCTTAGGCCTTACGAGCAGATACCTTTTCAGTTTTCAATCCACAAAGATGACGGTAAAGGAAATTTAGAGCATTTTGAGTTTTTAGCTGAGGCTGGGGCCGATCCTAGATACGAACTAGCGCTAAATTTAATCAAATTTATCCCACAGGACGCCTGCGTGCTAGCCTACAACATGAGCTTTGAAAAAGGAGTGATAAGACGTCTGGCCGAAGCTTATCCGCAAATCTCAAATGAGCTTATGGCTATCCACGACAATATAAAAGACCTCATGGCACCCTTTGCAAGCAAAAGCTACTACCATCCGAAAATGAAAGGTAGCTACTCCATAAAATACGTCCTGCCCGCACTCGTGCCGGAATTTGAGTCGGCGTATAAGGATTTAAATTTAATCCATCACGGAGGCGAAGCTATGCAAGCATACGCCGCTATGACTTTCATGAAAGAAACAGAGCGCGAAGCTTATAAGCAGGCTCTGCTAGAATATTGTAAGCTCGATACGCTAGCAATGGTTAAAATTTTAGAAAAACTTTATGAGGCTATACACTAAGACAAAAAATGCCTAGTTTGTCTGCTATAATGCTTTAAAATTTTAAAGGAGGAGATATGGATATAGAGAAATTTGAATCTATGCTAAAGCAAATCAAAGTCTTAAGCGATAAGCTAGAAGTGAAAAAGCTGCGCGGCAATAATGACTACAATCTATTTTTGGCGCTTTTCGACGCTAGCGACGAAGTGAGGTTGCACTCGCGCTTTATCTGCTCGCTACTCGATCCGAACTCGCCGCATTATCAAAAAGAGCTATTTTTGGAGCTTTTTATAAAAGCATGCGGGCTAGAGGATTTTGGGCTAAATTCGCAAATCGCAAAAGTCTATAAAGAATATGAGAATATCGATATCTACATAACTGACGGCACGAAGCATATTATTTTAGAAAATAAAATTTATGCCGGCGATCAAGAGGCTCAGATTAAAAGATATATAAAAACTATCCAACAAGAAAACGGCAATGAAGCTGAAATTTACGTGTTCTTTTTATCACCGCAAGGGCGCGAGCCTACCGGCTATAGCCTAGACGGACTAAAAATCAAAGACGGCAGAATTTCAAACGAGAAGGGCGATGAAATCGCTAAATTTAAGGCGATTTCATACGACAAAGAGATAACTGCGTGGCTTGATCTATGCCTTGAAGAAACGGGGAATTTAACAAATTTGAGCGCCGCAATATCGCAATACAAAAATGTCATCGAAAAAATTTATGGAAAATATAAAGGAGTGCAGATGGATGCAAATGAAATTAGCAAGATAATTTTAGAAAACTATGATATAGTTGAGGAGATAAAAAATAAGTATTTCGATATAGCCAGTTCGAATAAACTTAATGAATTTATGTCAAACGTAAAGACTGAACTCGAAAAAAGATTATCGCAAGAATGGCATGTCGATGATATAAAAGATACTGATACGAAAAGATATTTTTCACCTATAAGTTTTTATAAATATGATTGGGGTCGTAATAGTATTATAAATTTTACCCTAGAATTTGATAGTAGAAATTTTTTAAATCCATATATTGGGCTTAAATATAATGAGAGCGGGAACAACAAGGAGCGCATAAAAGATATACAAGCTAAATTTACGCTTGCTGAGTGGAAAATAGGCACAACGTTTGCAAGGTGGAAATGGCTTAAAAAGGATCAGTTTTTAAGAGAAATAATCGTAAATAAATATAGTGAGACGGAACTAGTCAATGAGCTAATAAAAATGAAAAATGAACTAGAGCCGCTAGCCGATGAAATTGCAAAGCTAATTTAGGCACAAGTTATGCAAGACATGATCCTTCGCGCAAAAGAGATCATCGCAAACGCCGATGCCGTCATCATAACCGCAGGAGCAGGCATGGGCGTAGATAGCGGACTGCCTGATTTTAGAGGCGATCTTGGATTTTGGAAAGCCTACCCGCCTTTAAAGGATAAAAATTTAAGCTTTACCGAGATGGCAAATCCGCAGTGGTTTTTTAGCAGCCCTGAGCTAGCTTGGGCGTTTTACGGACACAGGCTAAAGCTCTATAACGCAACCCAGCCTCACGAGGGTTTTACCCTACTAAAAAATCTTTGCGAAGCAAAAGGCGAAAACTATTTTATCTACACTTCAAACGTCGACGGGCATTTTGAAAAGGTGGGATTTGACAAGGATAAAATTTACGAGATCCATGGCTCCATACATCACGCGCAGTGTATTCATAGCGATGACGGAAATATATGGAATATGGACGAAAATAATGTCGAAGTGGATGAGGATAGATTTATCGTTACAAAGATGCCCGTTTGTCCTGAATGCGGATGCGTGAGCCGCCCAAATATCCTTATGTTTTATGATCACGAATTTAACCATAAAAGAGCTTGGGCGCAGCGCAAAAAGTATGATACGTGGCTTAGTCACAATATGAACTCCAAAATAGCCATAATTGAGATCGGAGCAGGTCTTGCGGTGCCTACGATCAGGATTTACGGAGAAAGGATGGCAAAAAGATTTAAGCGTTCTTATCTAATCCGCATAAATCCGCTAGATACTCACGTAAGCGCATATAGAGGCATGGCGATAAAGGCAGGCGGACTTGAAGGATTAAGAGCAATCCTTAGCTGATATTATCCCTTCATTTTTAGATAAAATAATATAAAAGGAGCCTGGATGCAAAAACCGCAAAAAATAATCCCGCAATCCGGTAGTAGCAAATACGAACGCATAAACGAAATAGCCACCTTAATTAGCAGAAAACCCCATTCCATCTCCGAGCTCGCGGAAAAATTTGGAGTTTGCACCAAAACTATCCAAAGAGACCTTTACGAGGTGCTAGCGAAAAATGGAGCTGTAAGAAACGGTAGGATGTGGAGCATAGATAAAACTAAAATCAAAGATGGCTTAGATCAGGAGGAACGCACCGTCATAAATATCCTCGACAAAATCTCAAAAACCATGGGCGCAAATTTTTACTCAAAGGCTCACGTTTTGCTAGAACAGATCACGAATCAGCTAAATCATCCGATTTTAACAAATATAAGCAGCGAAAAATTAAGTGAAGATGACTTTATAAATTTCGAACTGCTTGAAAACGCTATCAAAGAGAGAAGCTTGGTGCAGTGCGAATACGCCGGTTTTAAATTTAAGATAAAGCCGCTAAAACTAGCGATGTTTGACGGATTTTGGTATTTGCTATTTTTAGATACGAATAAAAACGATACCTTCAAGAAATTCCACTTAAAAAGCATCGCAAATATTAGAATTCTTGAGGAGAAATTTAAATTAGACGCCACGATAGAGGAGAGGATTAAAAATATAAACTCCGCCTGGGCAACGCTAGATAAGCCAAATACCGCTAGAGCGCTTTTAGCTCCGCAGATAAAGAAATATTTCGAGAGAAAACCCTACGCTAAGCAAAGCATAACAGGACTTGATGCCGATGGCTCGGTCGTAATCGATATAGAATTTACTAATTTAATGGAGATAAAGCCGCTTATTTACTACTTCATTCCGTTTATCAAAGTGCTAGAACCAAAGGAGTTAGCCGATACGATAAAAGATGAGATAGAAAGGTATTTAGAAGAGATAAAATGAAAATTTCATATGAAATAAAGATAAAATTTGGCGATTTATTGGACGCACAAGCGGATTATCTGATAAATCCTTCAAATACGGCGATGCTGCTTGGCAGCGGTGTGTCTATGGCTTTTAAGAGGCATTGTGGTGAGGCGCTAGAAAAATACATGCAAGAACAACTAAAAATAAGAGAGATAAGGCAAGGTAACGTCGTCAAAACCGCCTCAAATCACGCAAGCTTTCCATTCGTATTACATGCAGCCATTATGAATTACGCTGATAGATCAGAGTCTAAAAAGCCGAGCTTAGATACTATCGCGCAAATTTTAAATAATTTACAAGAAATAATCTTACAAGATCAAAGCAAACATATAAAAATAGCTCTGCCTCTGATGGGATGCGGAGCGGGTGGACTAGATAAGCGCGAGGTGATCAGCGAATACAAATGCTTTTTCAAACAAAATTTAGACGCAGAAAAAGAATGTGAAGTAGAAATTTACGGATTTAGTGAAAGTGATTTTAAATTATTGAAAGAAATTATGACAAAAAGCTAAATTTGCTTGCTTGGCTGCAGATATAAGGCGTGCTACCGATATGCGAGTAGAGCCGCGAAATACAATTAATTTATCGCGCTAAATTATATTTTATAGAATTCAGCTACTAAAATTTTATAAATTTAACTCAAATTTCTAAAATATTAAGCTTCAGACTTGAATTATAAATCGTGCAATCGCCGATTTTATCAATATCTAAAAGCGGATTATGCACGTGCCCGCAAAGGATTATTTTTGCTTTTAAAGCCCCGTACCTCAGCACTCGAAAAAGATCTTTATCGCCAAAATCTCTGCCGTGCTCTATGGACGTTTGCATATGTGCGGGCGGAATATGCGTAAGCAGCACGTCGCACTCTGCAAAATCCAAAATATCCGCGCAGAGATAAGGGGCGCAGCCAAATTTAATACCCTCAAGCGTCTTAATATCGCCATCCGCATAAATATTAGACGCTCGTATCCAAGAAACGTCGCCAGACTCACTCACGTCATGATTTCCACTACATACAAAGATAGGCTTTTTAAAATTTTCTAACCACCGCTTCACCCACGCTTTTTGTCCTATGATATCTTTTTGGTTTGTGTCTATCAGATCGCCGCTTATGCAACAAATGTCAAATTCTAAGCTCAAAATTCGATCAAATTTAGCTTTACCGAAATGTAGATCACTCGCATGTAGAATTTTCATAACGTTTTTGGACTACCGCTTTTATATAATTTAGAAACCTTGCTCGCCAACGATTTTAACTTCTCTTTCATTGCTTATCCGTTTTTTGAAATTCCGCGCATTATATCTAAATTTAAGTATCCGTATTGCCGCTATGAGTAGAATTGAAGCAATTTATAAAATTTAAAATTCTCATTTTGTAAATAAATTTGATAAAATTTAGCCATTTATTGATTATAATCAATTTTTTTGCCTAAATAAAATCTTAAAATTACCAACTAAATTTTTTATAAAGGATTTCTATGAGCGACAATCTAGAGATGTTCTGTCATCAGTGCCAAATGAGCGCGCCCGAGGGCTGCGGCGCCAA
>CAUUSU010000098.1:0-5735 GCA_963547835.1 uncultured Campylobacter sp. | reverse complement strand
TTATGGACGGTATAGAATCTACAAAGCAGATCAAGCAATACGAGCACGAGAATAACCTCCGTCATATTCCGATTGTAGCTGTTACCGCTAATGCGCTAAAAGGTGATAGAGAGAAATTTATGGCAGCGGGGCTTGACGAATACTGCACCAAGCCGATCAAAAAGGATATCTTGGCCCAAATGCTAGATAATTTTATCGGCGATAAACGATCTGATGCAGCGCCTGCCGGTGGAACTACAAAGAAGCTGGTTAAAAAGCTTGTTAAACGCCAGGTGCCTAAGACGGTCATTAAAACTGTCAAAGTGCCAAAGACGGTAATGAAGCTAGTTCCTAAAAAAAGCATAGTTTCCGATGACGTAGTGAAAGCTAAGGGTGCGCGCGTGCCGACAAAAGATATACTTATATGTAAGGCAAACATTATGGAAAGTAAAATTTTTGCCAGCATATTAAAACACCAGTATAAAGACGTAGAAATTGCGGGCAATTTCGACCAGCTTATTTCTATGGCGGCTACGGGCAGCTATAAGCTTGTTTTGGTTGATAAAAAGCTAGCAGGGCTAGACTTAGCGGCGTTAGAGAGCTTGCGCCGAAAAGCGTCTGCGACCAAGCTAGTGCTGTTTTCTAACGACAACGATGAAAATCCACTATTTAGCGAAGTCGCTAGTTACAATATCACCAAGTCGGGTCTTGAGAAACTCGCACAAAAATATATATAAGGATGAGGTCTTAAATGAGAGATTTGAAAGTTTTAACGGTTGATGACGACGCTATAAATTTAAAGCTACTTGAAGTTATGCTAAAAAAATACGGCAAATTCCAAACTATACTCCAAGCCAAAAACGGCTTGGACGCCCTTGCCGTACTTGAAGTTCAGCCCGTTGATTTGATTTTATTGGATATTGTAATGCCTGTGATGAATGGGCTGGAATTTTTAGATAATCTTCACGCTAGAGAAAGTATAGCTCATATCCCCGTCATCGTCCTTACTACCGACGAGACCGCCAAACGCGAGGCGCTAAATAAAGGCGCTTACGATTTTATGACAAAACCCATCAACGACAAAGATCTTCACAAAAAACTAGACGATGTTATGAATATTATCGGCGATTAAATTGCCGATTTTGTCCTCGTAGCTCAGTAGGATAGAGCGCAAAATTCCTAATTTTGAGGCCACAGGTTCGAATCCTGTCGGGGACACCATCTATCAAATTTTACCCCTATTTTTAGTTTTTTGATTTTCTTGGAAGCCCTATATTACGGGTTTTTGAAATTTTTTCAAAAAAATTTCAAATCTTAAAAATGTTAGACTATGCAGTAGGCTTAAGAGAAACTACTATATATTAAAAAATGTATATTAGTTCTAAACTCTTTGAAAACTTTTATAATCTCTCCTATGAAAATATATGAAATTTTAAAGTATAAGCAGTTATGAAAGGTTTTTCTAAGATTAAAGACGATCCGGCTTTTAAAACAGACCCCGATAAAGTGATCTAGACACATTGTTCGCTCTTTTTTTTATTGCGCTTCGCTTTTAAAATTTTCGTAATGCACATCCGCTCCTTTGTGATAGGTTTTATGGTAAATTTAAATATCACTGCCTTTATTATAACGGGAGAATAAAAAATGGTAGGAAGCTTTGTTGCTTTTTCCGAGACCTCGTTGTTCTCGCGAGGCTCTATTATTTTTTCAGAAGCGTCATCGCTTCTTGTAGAAAAGGCTTGGTGATAGAGAATGGTAAGATCTGATATGTGGATGTTTTGAAGGGTATGAGGGGTAGGGGATTATGAGGGAATAAGCGTTCATTTTTCGGATTGCGTTTTACCTGGAAGGATTTTTACAAAACGATCGAGATTACGGGTGTGATAAAATATAAAATCTCAATTAGCACTAAAATCCAAGAAGCCTTGCCCAAAAATTTAAAAAATTAGTGTATTATCACTAATTTTAATTGATAGCTCCTAGCGGAAGACAAGATCTATAAAAGCGAATATACGCCAATAGATGCTTTTGTTATGCTCAAGCTATAAGGTTTTCTTTTGCGGCAATATTCCGATCGTAAAAATGGGCGCAATCGATGTTTAATCAAAAACCATTATTCTATCTCGACGATAGTAAATTTAAAGGAGCCACTTTGCAACCCCGCGGCGTCAAGCCCAAGCTTATTCTAGCTTCTATCTTTATAGGCTTAAGCTTAGCTCCTAAAGCGATTATGGCTACCCCCGCTGATATTTCTGGCGCCATAAATTCCGAAGAGCAAAGAATAAGATCAATTAGACAAGGCGTAGAGGATCCTTTTATAACGATACGCAGCGAAGAGTCTCGCGCTTCAAGCGTAACCGCGGAGCCCAAGAAGGCAGGAATTTGCTTTAAAATTTATGAGATCAAACTTATTAACGCAGAAGCGCAAGATGAGCAGAAAAGCAGCACGGATTCTAAATTTAACGAATCGGACTACAAATCTAAAAACAAAGATGATCCAAAAACTCCAGCCGTCAATTCCAAAGACGATGCCAGCTCGGGCGTCATTATCTCTAAACCAAATGATGAAAACTTGAGGCGCGCGAAAGTAAAAACTTCCGCTAAGTCCATCGGTTCTACCTCGAATTCCGATCATTCCGTTCCGCCCGGGTTTGAAAGAATTCTAAGTTCCACCCTAAAAGAGCTTAAATTTAAAAGCGGCGACTGCTTGGGAAGCGATGAAATTTTAGCTCTGGCAAGAGCGTATAACAATAAAATCATATCCGCAGGCTTTATTACTACCTCCGTTTCCATCCCCCAGCAAAATATCTCCTCGGGCACCCTTCTTTTAGCTCTGCATCCCGGACGCATAGGTGAGATATCGCTTGAGCCCGGCTCTGAAGCCAAGAACCAAAGAAGTATCTTTACCGCATTTGGCGGCGATAAGAGGGGAGAGATTTTAAACTTAAGAGATCTGGAGCAGGCTATGGAAAATTTCAATGCCGCTTCAAGAAGCGAGGCGGAGATAAGCTTAAGCCCTTCCGCAAAGCAGGGCTATTCCGATATCAATATCTCTAAGCAGCAAAGCTCTCCTTTGCTGCTTAGGCTAAGCGCGGATAATCTGGGCTCCAAATCTAGCGGCAAATACCAAGGCGCGGCTATGCTTTACGGCCTAAATTTGCTTGGATTAAACGAGAGCGTATTTGCTTCTTACGGTAGGAATTTTTTAAGAGGAGATAAAAAATCTTTAGGGGATGATAGCAAAAGCGGCAGATCAGCTAACTACTACGCAGGCTTTAGTATACCTTTCGGATACTTCTCTCTATCCTTTTGGCAGAACAGATATACCTATGATCAAATAGTACCGGGAGCGTATGAGCTTTATACCTATAGCGGAAGCAGCGTTAGAAGAAATTTGGATCTTAACTACGTATATTTTAGAAATCAAAACTCCAAAAATTCTCTGTTTTTTAGAATTTGGCAAAAAAAGTATAAAAATTATATACAAGATTATGAGCTTAGCAACCAAAGAAAGCGTGAAGGCGGCTATGAGGCAGGGCTAAAATCCAAGGTATTCTTTGATAACTCTTCGGTGGAGATAATGCTTTCGTACCTAAAATCCACGGGGGCGTTTAACGCCCTAAGGGCGCCTGATGAAGACTTCGGCGGCGGAAGCTCTAGATATCATTTGATAAACGCTGCGTTAAATTTTAAAACCAGATCCTCCGCTATCCCTTTAAGCTACGAGTTGGAACTTTACGCAAGAAGAGCCAGCACCCATCTTAGCCCTATAGATAGGCTAAATATCGGCGGATACTATAGCGTTAGAGGGTTTGACTCTCAGATGAGCCTGCTTGGAGATAGCGGCTTTTATATAAGAAATACCTTGGAATATAAGTATTTTAAAAACAATGGCGTCTACCTGGCCTTTGATGTCGGCAAGCTTAGCTCTAAGGGAAAAGATTATCCCTCGCAGGGCGAAATGCTTAGCGGAGGTGGCGTAGGTCTGAGAGGAAACATCTCGGGCTCTTTTACCTATGATCTTTTGGCGGCTTTTTCTATTAGCAAACCGGAAAATTTTAAAACGGATAGTCCCGCTTTAAATTTCTCTTTAAGCTACGACTTTTAAATTTATCGTTTAAAAATTTAGCGAAATTTTATCGGCGCTTATCGCGGCGTTTAATATAAACTAAGACTATATAACGCTTAGTAAATTTTACTAACTATTTTAGCGCAGATACGCCATATTAAGAGCCGAGAAATAGCAATCCTGCGCCCAGACCGAACTCCAAAGTTAATTCAAACAAATTTTAAATAAAATATCCTAAATTTACTATTTTTTTTAAGAAAGTATTCAAGAAATTTAAGATATAAACCCATCGCAAACGGAGGTTATAAGTATGCAAATTTTATGTTTAAGCTCTATTTTTAATGGCTCGGGGCGACTTGGCGCTTCTACTGATACAAAAGAATATTTCGGCGTCTTTACCCAAGTAAGCAAGCGCCTTGCCGCTCTTTTGCTTCTTGGCTTGTTAGCTCCCTGTTTTTTATATTGCGAGATTATCCCCGATAACTCCGCTGCGGCAAATCATAGAGCTTCGGTGTCTCAAACTCCGAATGCTCCCGCCACTCAAATAGATATAGCCTCTCCTAACGATAAGGGAGTTTCTATCAACGAATACTCTAAATTTAACACTCCTAAAGAGGGCACGGTATTTAATAACTCTCAAGGCGGAGCCATAAGTAAAACGGCGGGCTATATACCTCCAAATCCCAAATTAAATCGCGGCGAAGCCAAGCTCATAATCAATCAGGTAAACTCGCCTCTTCCTTCAAATTTACAGGGTAATATTGAGATAGCGGGCAGAAAAGCCGATCTTATCATCGCCAATCCTAGCGGTATCAACGTAAACGGCGCTACCATAATAAATTCCTCCTCCACTACGTTAAGCACCGCCAAACCCACCTATGAAAACGGACATCTTAAATCCCTAAACATAAGTAAGGAAGGCTCTATAAATATAGGAGCGGACGGCCTAAAAGATAACGGAGATTATCTAAACGTAATATCTAATAGCCTAAAGCTGGAGGGTAAAATTTACGCAAACGAGATAAACGTAGTAGCGGCGGACGGCAAGGTATCTTTAAAAAATACAAACTCCGGATTGAGGCGGGATAATTTAAAGATCGAGCAAGAAGGGGGATCGCATCCTAAGGGCGTATCCATAGACTCCTCGGCTCTAGGCGGAATGTATGCGGGCAAGATAAATATAATATCTACTAAAGATGGAGCGGGCATCAATAATAGAGGGGCTATCTTAGCGAACAGCTCTTTAAAGATAGACGCTAACGGAGATCTGATAAATGAAGGAAAGCTAGGTTCCAACGGACAGACTCAAATCAGCTCCAAGACCGTCTCCAACCAAAAGGGCTCTAAAATTTCAGCCTCCAATCTGGGTATAAAAGCCTCCTTGGTAGAAAACAGAGGAAATATACAGGCTAATACTCTAAAGATAAAAGCGGATAGACTAGATAATATAAAAGGCACCATAAGCTCAAGCTCCGCCTTAAAGATAGAGGCTAGAAGCCTAAGCAACAAAGATAGAGCCGTAATAGGAGCGGCTAAGAGCGAAAGACTAAAGGAGTTAAGCTTAGATGAGAGTAAAGGCTCTTTTAAAACAGGAGTTATTCCTCCCTCCAAAAACGAGCTTAGCATAATAAACGCGGATCATATATCAAATATAGGCGGAGCGATACTTTCAAACGAAAGCTATTTG
>CAUUSU010000097.1:0-5824 GCA_963547835.1 uncultured Campylobacter sp. | reverse complement strand
TTGCGCTCGTATTGCGCGCACGGGCGAGGACCTACGATGCTCATTTCGCCCTTTAGGACATTGATCAGCTGCGGAAGCTCATCAAGCGAGCTTCTGCGCAAAAAATCGCCCAGCTTCGTAATCCGCGGATCGTGCTCGTATTTGTGATATTTTTCAAAATACTCCACCTCTTGCGGATTTTGCTTTAGATACTGAGCTAAAATTTCGTCCCCGTTCTCTTTCATCGAGCGAAATTTCAGGCATCCAAACGGCTTGCCGCCAAATCCCATCCTTTGATGCGAAAAAAATATGCGCCCGTCCGGTTCTTTTAGCTTCATCATTAGCGCGATTACGCCAAAAATCGGCACCAGCAAAGGAAGTGCTAAGAAAATTAGCGCCAAATCAAGCCCGCGTTTAAGAGCTAAATTTAAAGGGCTTTTCAGAGAATTTCGTATCGCAAAGAGGCTGGTACGCGAGGCAAAAACGCTGTAAATATCTGCCTGCGTAAAGTCGTATGAGCGTAGCACGGGGGTGAATAAAATTTCTTTGTTCTTTCTGATATTATGCTCGATAAGCTCGTTCAAGGCTTTCGCCCCAAGCCTGCTTCCGCCGATAAACAACACGTCGTAATCGTTGCCAAGAGCTCTAACGTATCCCAAATACGCGCTTTCTAAGACGGCGCTCTCAAACTCCTCGCCCTCGCCTAAAATTTTCGCCCTCTTCTGCCATAATCCAAATTTAAAAAGCTTCCTTTTCGTTATGAGCTTACAAAGGGGCAAAACCACCGCCATAAAGGCAAAACTCAAAATAAAACTGGCGCGCGAAAATTCATAATTGACTTTGATTAAAGCAAGTAACGCTAGGCTGAGCAAAAGCCCCAAGAAGCAGCTTTTTACTAAAATTCTACTCTCATGCCAAAAATCATATCGCCTCGAATAGATCCCTTGATAAAAAAATAGAAATATCATTATGACATAGGACGGCGCGAAGCCCTGATACCTGCCGATGTCTAGCAGCAAGCTATCGCCGTAGAGCAAATTTTTAAGCACCACAGCAAGCCCAAAGCAAAGCCAGATGCCGAAAATATCGACCGCCAAGATTATCAAAACGCAGAGTTGCCTTTTCATCCTAACTCCTATTAAAATCATCTTGCAGACGCACGATATCATCCTCGCCAGTGTAGCTGCCGACTTGAGCTTCGATTAGCACGACGGGGATTTTGCCTTCGTTTGCGAGGCGGTGAACCTCGCCCATTCTAATGAACGTCGATTCGTTCTCACGCAACAAGAAATTTCGCTCGCCCACAGTCACGGTCGCAGTGCCGCTAACGACGATCCAGTGCTCGTTGCGATGGTAGTGCTTCTGCAGCGATAGCCGCTTGCCGGGCTTTACGACGATACGCTTGATCTTGTAGCCGCGCTCATCTTCGAGCACCGTGTAGCTGCCCCACGGGCGGTGCGTCGTTACGTGCACGCGCGCCAGATCGCTATCCTTCAGCCGCTCTACCACCTGCTTTACCTTTTGGGTAGAGCCTTTTTTGCATACGAGCAGGGCGTCCTTGGTATCGACGATAGCAAGATTCTCGACATCTATGGCGGCTATCGTGCGGCCCGAGCCGATGATGAGATTGTTTTTAGAATTTAGAGTAATATTTTGCTCGCCAGCGGTGTTGCCGTTCGCGTCTTTAGGCAGTTCGGCGTCTAAGCTATCGAAGCTTCCCAGATCGCTCCAGCCGATGTCTGCGGGCACGACTTTAGCAAGACTCGTGTGCTCCATAACTGCGTAATCGATGCTATCTGCGGGGATCTCTTGCATATCGCCTAGTTTAATTCTAATCGGATTTTCCGCATTAGAATTTTCATGCGCACGGACGCAGGCTTCGTAAATTTCAAGACTATGCGCCTTTAACTCGCTTAAAAATACGCCCGCTTTGAACATAAACATGCCGCTGTTCCAGTAGAAATTCCCCGCCGCTATGTAGCTTTGCGCCGCCACAAGCTCAGGCTTTTCGTGAAATTTTAACACGTCCTCGCCGCTTGCTTCGATATAGCCGTAGCCCGTATTTGCCTCCGTGGGCTTGATACCAAACGTCACCAAAAACCCCTGTTTTGCAAGCTCGCGCGCGCGCAAGACGCTGTTTTTATACGCCGCTTCGTCTTTGATGAGATGATCGCTCGGCGTTACGAAAACGATCTCCTCGACCTTTAAGCTCAAACACGCAAGCGCGATCGCAGGAGCCGTGTTTCTGCCGACGGGCTCGAGAAGAAATTTTACGCCGCGCGCGCCCAAGGCCTCAAGCTGATCGAGCGCCAAAAAATACTGCTGCTCGTTCGAGACGACGAGCGTGCTCTCGCATAGCGGAGAGTTTCGCTCGTAGCTCATCATAAAAAGCGAGCGATCGTCAAAGAGGCGCACGAACTGCTTTGGCATAAGCGTGCGACTGATGGGCCACAGCCTCGTGCCGCTGCCGCCGCTTAGGATTATATTAGTCATTTAGGCCGTCCTTAAATTCCTCATATTTTTTCTCGACGTAGCTTTTGATCTCGGCTTCAAAGCGCGCGCGCGAAAATTTTAAAGAATTTTCTCTGATTTTTGTAGGCTCAAATTTATCATAATTTTGCTCAAATTTAGCTACGGCGGCGAGCAGCTCCTTTGCGTTTTGCTCCATAAAATACAGCCCGCTCTCGCCATCGCGCACCGTCTCGCGAGCGCCGCCGCGCCCAAAGCAGATCACCGGCGTACCGCATGCCTGCGCCTCCACCGGCGTAATGCCGAAGTCCTCCTCTGCGGCAAAAACAAATGCCTTAGCCCGCCCCATAAGATTCGCCATCGTTTCATCATCTGCGAAGCCCAAAAGTTCGACATTTTTGCCCGCTTTTGATTTTATTTTGACCATATCGGGCCCGTCGCCGATAACGAGCAGCTTTTTATCAGTCTGCGAAAATGCCTCTACAATGAGATCGATCTTTTTGTACGGTACCATGCGCGAGGCGGTAAGGTAAAACTCCTCTTTGGCTTCGCGCAGCGTAAATTTATCCACGTCCACGGGCGGATAGATGACGTCGCTAGGCTTGCCGTAGGTTTTTTGGATACGGCGCGCGATGTAGCGGCTGTTTGCGACGTAGTGATCCACGCGGTTTGCGGTACTTGCGTCCCAAAGGCGAATTTTATGTAAAAAATACTTCGCCAGCATACCCTTTAGACCGCGGTCCAGCCCGCTTTCGCGCAAGTACTGATGATATAGATCCCACGCGTAGCGGATCGGCGTGTGTACATAAGCGATGTGAAGCTGATTTGAGTGCGTCAGCACCCCCTTTGCGACGGCATGCGAGCTAGACAGCACGACGTCATAACTGCTTAGATCAAACTGCTCTATCGCGAGCGGAAATAGCGGCAGGTAGTTGCGGTATTTGTCCTTCGCAAAGGGCAGCTTCTGGATAAAGCTTGTGTGGGCGCGCTTGCCTTTTAAAATTTTATTTCTGTCGGCATCGCTTAAAAAGTCGATGAGGCTGTAAATTTCAAAATCATCCCAGATATCGGTAAAACTCTCGACGCATTTCTCTGCGCCCGCATAGGTGCTAAACCAGTCGTGGATAAGGGCTTTTTTCATTGCGGCTCCCCAGTTGATATATTTTCAAATATCTGCTCGTAAATTTTTTCCACTTTACGAATCATAACGCCGATATCAAATTTATCTTTAAAATTTAGCAATGCTTCGGCTTGCATTTTACCGTATATTTTATCATCGTTTAATAAAATTTCTATATCCCGGCACGCTTGCCGTGCGTCCTCAAACAAAAATCCGTTTTTGCCGTTTTCTACGACTTCGTTATTTCCCACGACGTTTGTCGCCACTATCGGGATGCCAAGCGACTGCGCCTCTATGAGCGCATAAGGCAGCCCCTCCCACCTGGAAGTAGACAGATAGATGTCCGTAGCGGATAGATACGCGGGCACTTCGTCGGTAAAGCCCGTAAAGATTACATTTGCCCCGTCTTTTTGCGCCATAGATTCAAATTTTGCCCTATCGTCGCCGTCTCCGAGCCACAAAAAAACGATGCTTGAATTATCTTTAAAATTTTTGGCTATCTCGTACGCCAAAGGCATATTTTTTGCATAGTCAAATCTCGAAATAGTCGTAACTACCTTTTTGCCCGACAGATCAAATTTTATCTTGGCGTTATCTTCTTTTAAAAGAGCTTTTATGCCGTTATATACGACCTCGCTCTTGCTTTTCTTAAATAATCTAAGCTTTAAACAAGCCTCATTTTCGCTCTTTGAGACATTTATAAATTTATCGGTAAATAGCGTTAAAAATCGCTCCAAAAAAATATAAGCGCTCTTTTTAAAAAAGCCGTATTCTCCGACATGAACGCCGTGTAAAGTATGGACTATTTTTAGCCTTGGATTTAAAATTTTAAGTATCCGCGAATAGATGCCCGCGCCCTTACCATGGGAATGGACTATCTCTATATCGTTATCTTTTATAAATTTATTCAGCCCGAGGAGCTTTTTTACGCTAAATTTTCTATGCGGCAGGACAAATATATCTTCAACCTTTTTTGACTCGCTCCACAGATCATAATAGGGCCTATCTTGCGGACAAGCAAGATATATCTCTATATCACTAGATAAATTATTTATAAGCAGATCGATGTGTTTTGGGCCACCGCCGTGATCAGCTCTAAGCGTGATAAATAAAATTTTCATTTGTCATAATCCTTCAGTATAAATGATATATATATATATAAAATAAGCTCATGCAAAGCATTGACAAATAGGCAAGAAGTCAATAAAGATATAAAGGCAATAAATAAATTATGATTTGTCAATATAGCTTTTCTTAAAATATAAATTATAAAAGCACAAAACAAAATATAACCAATAACACCGAATTCAGAAAATACTTGTAGAAAAAGATTGTGTTGTTCTAATATCAAATTCATACGCTCTAAAGCATTTAAATGCAATAAGTACTCTGAATCAAGAATTAAATTTTTGCCATTAAAATATCCTATACCAAAACCATAATTATCAAAACCCATATTAGCATATGCAACATGTAACTGATACCTAAGAGACGAAAAATCATCTATTAAAATTTTATTATCTATATCCAAAATGCGGTCCACTCCAAGTATCAAAAACGGATATAGAAATATAAATAAAATATATAGACATCCAAAATAAACACTTACTCGTTTGTTTATCTTCGAGATTATAGACAAAAATATAAATAAGAATAAGGATATTATAAAGCTCCTATTAGCAGTAAAAATTATAAATAAAAAAGATATGGCAGAATAGTAGTATATTTTTTTTGTTGCGAATAAAAGACCAATTCCGGTAAGCAATAATGCAGTAAAATTAAATTCTCCAATAACCCCCCTGTATCGTGGCAAATAAAAACCAAAAAAATCTCTATAGCCAGCATTATTGCCAATGTATACTTCTAAGATAAAAACAAGTATAATAAATATAAGCATTATTTTTAATATTAAAAATATATCATACTTTTTTAATACCTTGATTAAATACATAGAGAAAAATAAAATTAAAGTAAGTTGCAGTAGCCTAAAAATCGATGATATCCGGGCAGTATATATACATACTACAACATTGCATATTATCATAATAAAAATTGGAATATAGCATGCATATATCTTTTTATACTTAAATATGTAAATAAATCCAAAAATGGGAGCCAAAGCATTAAAATATAATGGTAGACTAAATGGTTGTTTTAATATAAAAAAAGGTAAAAGTCTATAAAGTAACTTCATAAATCTTTAAGCAAGGTGCTTAGCTTGCCATTCCATGTAACATGTTCTAGATGAAACCTCTG
>CAUUSU010000096.1:0-5827 GCA_963547835.1 uncultured Campylobacter sp. | reverse complement strand
GTAGAAGTATCGGAGATTATCAGCGGTTTTCCGAAAAAAGAATTTAATAATATATATGCCTACTAATGATTCTGACATATTAAGGAAAGCGAAAGAGTTTTTTGGGGAAGAAAATGTTATAGATATTTCTTCGATTGAATAGAGGAGATGGCTATCTCTCTATCTCCTTGTCCATGTAAATTCCGTAATTTTTTCGTATTTTATAAAGCTCGCCCATGGTAGATTTTGCAGAAGAATACTCTTGCATGAGGGTATTCTTTTTTTCTTGTAATTTGTTAAGTTCAGCTAAAATATCCTTTGAATTTGGAAGTTTGGAATAAGACTTTTTAAGCTCAGAAAGAGCATTTTCATAGAGAGTAATTTGAGCTTTGTATCCCTCGAAAAATGCCCTATCAGATGGATTCACTTTATATTCCTTGTAATAGGCACGATATTTTTTGACGATATGAACTTGCTCTATCATATCGGATAACAGCTCCATTTCCTTATCAATGGATTTGATTTTATTCTGTAAATTTTGCCTTTCATCGGCTGCTTTTTAAATGAAAAAATACGCCACAGATTTATTAAGGATTATATAAGTTTATATAGTCCTAAAATACGATATTCTAAGCTAATTATAACTTTTTTAGAATTATAATGCTATCGCTAAATGAGTTACTCAAAGCGGCGCAAGGATTTTAAAAAGGACTCGATCAATCAGCCTAAGCGAATACAAAAAGACGAAAATTCCAAATATATACGTGAGTAAAAATCATACGAATAAGTTTTTATTCAGAAAAAAAAGTAGCGACGGGAAGCGAGCTACCAAAGTAGTCGAAATAGCCGCAAGAGAAAAATGGACCAGGCGAGAATATTTGCAAGAAGCTATGGCGGTTTTTGCCGAATGGGCAAAAAGCAAAGATATGGCGGTATCTGCCGTTTCTAGGATCCAGCCAAACATCAAAGTTAAACAGCTTTGAGATTTATATATGGAAACTAGAGCCAAAACCAAAGCTACGACCGGGCTAGCGGCGATGTTTAACAATCATATCAAAAACAGCCTGCTAGGCTCGCTGGCTATAGAAAAGGTAACGCTTGATCATATTCAAATTTTTTACAACTCCATGCGAAGCAAAGGGCTATCACCAAAAACATACAATAAAACGATAAAGGAAATTTTACGCCCTATGTTTAAGTACGCGTTTATTCATAGGGCTCTAGCTTTTGAGCCGACGTTTGGTCTAAAGCTGGATAAGATCGAGAAAAAATCAAAAGTTATCAACTGTTCGGGTAAGCTTAGGAATTTGTTTTCCGCCATTAACGAACTCTATGCCGACGATATTTTTTATTGGACGCTTTTTGCCCTGATTTTTACGGGCAGGCGAAAGTCCGAAATTTTAAACCTAAAATGGAAAAACATAAATTTCAGCAACAACACTATGCTTTTAGAGAGGACAAAGAGCTCCAACGACTATATCGTAGCTATCCCAAATTTTATAGCCGCCAAACTGCAAGAGATACCCAAAATAGCTGAGTTGGTATTTGCTAGCCCCGTAAGCAGCGAAACGATAGTTAATCTAGACAGACAAGTTAAAAAAATCAGAGAACTTTCGGGTGTTGAAAATTTTCACCTGCATACGGCGCGAGATGTAGTAGTAGGCGCTCTTGCGGAAGCTAGCGCCGATATCCATACGATGTCGGGTACCTTATTGCACGAAGAACTGGCAACTCTGCAACACTATCTTGGCGTCGATACTTATAGGGCAACCCAAAAGAGTTCGCAAGTGATAGAAAATTTAGTAATCATAAAAGATTAGGGGTAGAAATAGTTTTCAAGTTAAAACCAGCGCTGCCTGCTTCTTGGTTTATAAATTGTGTTTGCGCGAGTCAAATTTTGACCTCGCATTTTTGTTAGTTTAGTACGATATTTAGCCGCTTTAGCCCCAATGCTTTTGCGTATTTGACTATCGTCTGAAATTTAAAATCTCCGCTTGTGCTTTCTAGTCTAGCTAGATTGGACTGTTTCATACCCATCCTCTCCGCTAGCTGCGACTGCGTTAGACCGCTTTTTATTCTAGCTTTTATCAACTCGCTCTTTAGTTCGTACTCTGGCATCAGAGCTTCATATTCGGCCCTAAATTCATCACTTTTCATAATTTCGTTAAATACGTCGTCAAATTTTACTTCAGGCATTTTTTAACTCCTTCAATCTATTTTTGGCGATATCTAGTTCTTTCTGAGGTATTTTATCGCTTTTCTTTACAAACACGTGCAATATATAAATGCGCCTACCGGTCATATAACAAAATATTCCTCTGCCTATACCTTCCGCGCCTTTAGCCTTATCTCAAAAAGTTCGTCGCCCAAACTTTTGGTTTGAGGCTCGACCACTTGGTTGCCGTAAAGACGCAAGAGCTTAAATATATGGGTCATATTGGCTGAAATTTTAGGTGGCAGAGCCCTAAACTCCTCAGCTACTCGGTCATCCAAAAATATAATTTCCCACAAACTTTATCCTTTGGGCTGATTATATCATAAAAGATATTAAACTTTTTTGTAAATTTGTCTAAGCATCCGACCGCTCCTCTAGTACCACAAAACAAAAAACAGTAAATTATCTTTTGGCGAACCGGCTTTTTGCTGGACTTAAGGCTTGTAACATGCTAGGATGGATACAAAATTTTGTAAAAGGGAAAAAATGCAAATAAATCCTTGTCAAAAAAAATTTATAACGCCCGTGGAATTTGAAGCTCTCTTTAGTGTCGGTACTGATGCCCAATCGATTTGGAGATCGAAAGGTATATTACCATACATAAAGCTAGGCGGCAGAAAAGTTCTATACGATAGAGAAAAGATAGAAAAATGGATAGCCAAACACGAAGTGGCTGGAGATCAAGTGCAGTATATTTTAGATATTGAACCTATTTGATATTAAAAATACAACCGCAGTATCCTTGGACAAGTCTAAGAAGTAGACTATCCATATCTCGTCAAAGCAGCCGAGCAAAATCTGCCTTTTGATTCCAATTAAGGCCTCGAGCGCCAAAGAGAATAAGGCTGATTGGCTCCTATAAGACTACATGCTCATCCCCCAGGTATTATCTGGGCTTTCCGACAATTCATCCACATCCAGTGTCATTTCCTCTGCACTTTTAATATTTTGCCTATTGGCCACTATTCTTGACACTTCTCTTTCAAAGATTCGTATTTTTTTGATAGTTCTTTGAATTCTTCTTGTAAACTTATTAATTTCTTTTTTAAAAACCCCAAAGATTTCTCGTATCTTTCTCTTTGTGTTTGCGACGATTCGTATATTTTGTTCTCGCAATCGTTCATCAAATGTTGCATGCGATCTATCAAATTTGTCTTGTCTTGTTGCAAACTCGTTATCTCTTTCTCGTATTTTTCGATCAAGGCCTTCTTCTGCGATTCGTATTCGCTCCTTTCGCTCTCGATCATCTGTGTCAAGCTCTCGTTTTCTCTGAACAATGCTTCTTCTAATGTCGTCATCTTCTATTCCGTTCTCATAGGTATGTAGTATTTGTCGTTTTGCTCGAAGATCTCCTTGCTCCGAGGGACCGATATATAGTACTGCATCCTTCCGTCCGCTTCCGTCTCGGAATGCCTCCATGCTTGCGGTATCGTCCATACTCTCATCGCCTCCATCTCCTTTGTTTGCTCGTTCAGAATCACTTGTAGTTCTTTGATTGCATCCGATCTCGTTTTCTTGATTTGCGGTTCTACCGCATAAGAACGTATCTGATAACCTGATACTATTCCGATTATTAGCGCTATCGTAGCTATGAGTACCGATATCCATCTTTTGTTCTTGTTCTGGTTCGATATTATCTCTTGAAAGCGAGGCTCTAAATTTTCGGCTATTGAATCTATCTCGCTTTTCAACAAGCTCTTCAAGCTTTCGCCTATTTCTTTCGCGCTCTGCTTGTGTATCTCTATTATGGAACTCTTTAATTCTTCTGCTTGAGCTTTGGCCGAGTTCTCCAAGTCCTTGAGCGCCTGTGAAATTTGCATCATATATTCCTCCTTTGAGACGATTTTTTGTTTTTTGATTAGGTAGTACTACGGTTATACTTTTCTTTGTCGATCTAGTTACTTCAATGCCGCTTTGGTTAAGAAGCTCAATCATATGATCTCTATTTTTGATATATCCCTCTTTGACTAGTTCGTGTAGCTTTTTATCTAGTTCTTCTAAATTTTGATAGTGTCCTATGTTTTTCTTGCTAGCCGATATAGTTTGCTCTTTTGCGGGATCATCAGGGCTTGACAGGTTATATTCGTCGTTAATTATTCTTTTGATTAGATCAATCCTATGCTGGTCGAATTTTGCCAAGTATGGATTAAATGATTTGCCTGTCGGCATGTCAATCTTTGGGATCAAGAAATTTAACTCAAGCTGACCGTTCTTGTCCGAATGCTCGACCCAGAGTACATTTACCCGCTCTAGCATATAATCCCCGAGCAATGCGCGTTCGAATTTTTTTATGATTTTTAGCTTTTGCTCTTCATCCAAAAAATCGTGCTTCTCCTCAAAGGACAGAACTCCAAAGCATGTTTTTTGCTTAAAGTCGATTCCTTTAATAATAGCTCTAGTTAAATTCTCGTCGCCCTTTATGACCCTAGCCGTTCCGGCCGCTTTTCTTTCGTTTAAAAGGTAGTTTATGCTCCCAAGACCGCCACCGGTATATGTAGGAAGAAATTTAACTAGCATAAATAGCCCCCGTCTATCTTTTTGCGATGAAAATATAACCAAAAAAGGCAAGCCTTACGATAGCTTCCATTACTTTCCCAATGTCTCATAAATTTGACGTAAGACGGCGTTGTCATCGGCTATGATTTTTAGACCGACCCTATCTAAACTTTCGTCGTGGTTTAACCTGGCAGCCACTTGGTTTAGGTTGTTTCCTTGTTTAGCTAACTCAGCTAAAAGCTCCCTTTCAATAGGAAGTCTAATTCGCCTGGACAGCATTGAACTTAGGGCAAATTTTGAAAAGGTCATCCCTGTTTCTTTTAGCTTCTTTTCGATAGCCGACCATTCGGCATCGGTTAGTCTTAGTTTTTTGATCATAGTTTTAGTAATTTTTCGCTTTTTATAAAAATCTACATTCATAAATACCTCCTACATAAGAATGTCCCAACAAATGCATGATAGACGTTTTATTTATAGAAGTAAAGCCGAAATACAGATCGAAAATAAAAAATCTCAATATTTTTTGAGTCCATAGAAAGCAACTGTATACAAAAACATTTACATGTTAAATAGGTGCGGGATCGAAAAAAGAAACAAGCGAGTATTTTAGCTACATACTATACGAATACTTTAAAAACCTTATTTTATGCGATATAGAGCACTTTGCACTACGAGTTTGATTAAATTTGACTTAATTCGGTTTTTATTTTGGATTACATGATAATAACGTATAGAAAAAATATATTTTAAGTTTATGGTGCTGGCAACCAATAACTAGAATAGATACGTTGTTGTTTTTTTAAACAAGAAACAAAATAAAAAATTAACCAATTAACCGCCCCGAGTTCTTATGGATATATATCCATAAGCTTAAATATCTATATACTCGGGGTAAAAGCGTGGGTCAAGGGAGCTGCAAGCTCTCCTTGCGAGCCTCTACGTAAGCCAAAAACGGTAACGTTTTTGTGGCCACGTAGAGTATGCTCGCCCTATTAACCCCATTAGCCCTATTAAGAACAAGCCAACATAAGAAGACAAGGAATTTTTAAGATAAGGGGGCCTCCCTTTTACCATGAAGGGAGATAAAAACATGGATTACAAAACAATAAGGGATAGGATTGAAGATATGGCAAAGGA
>CAUUSU010000095.1:0-5918 GCA_963547835.1 uncultured Campylobacter sp. | reverse complement strand
GCGACCAACTTCTCGATAGTAGCGTCAAAAAGCCCGATGATCGTGGAGCTTACGATCGCCGTGCATAAATTTACCGCTAGCCACACGGCGCGCGCGCGTCCCGCCTTAAAGATCGTAGTCTCATCGTCCTCCGCTTCGTCATCGACGCCCGCGAGGTTGTAAATTTGCTCGGTGGCGCGCTCTTGGATGAGATCGTGGATATCATCGGCGGTGATACGCCCGATGAGTATGCCGTTAGCATCGACAACGGGGATGACGTTAAGGTCAAATTCCTCAAAATCCTTGATAACGTCGTCGATCTTATCGGTATCGGTAGCGAAATGGATTTTGTTTTCGGCGCCGAATTTTTGTGAAATTTCTTCCAGTGTGAGCGAAAAATCGTATAAAATCAGATCGGACGTCGAAAAGGTAGTAAGCAGGTGCCCTTTTTTATCGAGCACAAAGAGCTGAAAGACGTTCTCGATCTCGTCCTTTTCGCGCATAACGCGCAGCATCTCAACCGCCTGCCCCAGGGTCTGATCTTGCCTCGCGCTAAAGACCTCGGTCTGCATATACGCGCCCGCCTCATCTTCGCTATATTTGGAGATAGTAAGAATATCGTGGCGATCGTCCTCGTCAAGCCCATAGAAAATCTGCTCGGCCTTGTCCTCGTCGATTTCGCCGATGTTTTGCAAAAGCTCTGCCTGATCGTCGCTTTCGAGCTCCTCAATCGCTTTTACGATCTTTTCGTGAGGCAGAGTTTCGATGACGTCTTCGAGCATATGCTCGGGCATCTCAAGCGCAGCATCGGCAAGATCCTCAGGATCTAGCTTTTTTAAGAATTCTACGTATTTTTCTTCGTCATGCTTTTTTAGAGTTTTTAAATGCTCCGTAAGATCGGCGGCACTCAGCTCATGCTCAAGCGTATCGCCTAGATGCGCATCAAGAAGCGCCTTAGCTTCCTCGACGTCGTCCAGCTGCTCTTTATTTTCCATTTTCAGCCTTAATTTATCGTGATAAGCGACTCGTAGTTTTCAAATTTAGCAGGGTTTTTCGAGCCGTCTTTAGCCGCAGCCATTCTGGCGTCCATATCTTTGACGAGAGCTTTAAATTTAAGTTCTTCGGCGCTTATGACGTTAGTTTTTTCAATCTTGACTACCTTAAGCGGATCTATAGCCTGCTTATTTTTATAAAGTCCGAAGTGCAGATGCGGTCCCGAACTAAGCCCGGTCGAGCCTACGTAGGCGATTAACTGACCTTGCTTGACACTAACGCCTGCTTTTGTGCCGCTAGCAAAGCCGCTAAGATGCGCATAAAGCGTACTGATACCGCCGCCGTGGTTGATCTCTACGGTGTTGCCGTAGCCGTTTTTACGCCCTACAAAGCTAATCTTGCCCGCCCCTGCGGCATTTACCCTAGTGCCTTTGGGGGCTGCATAATCCACACCCAGATGTGCACGATATCGCTTTAAAATTGGATGAAATCTTTTAGGGGTAAAATACGATGAAATTCTAGTATAAACAAGCGGTGTAATCAGCAGAAAAGATTCGACCTTTTTACCGCTTCGGTCGTAGTATTTATCATCGAAAAAATATAGCGATTTGGGCTTTTTATTTTCCTCGATCATTCCTGCGGTGATATTTACTCCGCCAAAAGGCTTGCCAAGGCGCGTTTTTTGCTCGTATAGGATCACAAGCCGATCGCCCTTTTGCAGCTTTTTAAAATTTACCTCATTTTTAAAAACAAGCATAAACTCATTCGCTAAAGCTGCATTGCCCGTAGCTTTGATGATATCTTGATAGGGTGAGCTTTCGATCTGAATTCCTAAAGAGTAGCTGTTTTCCTCATAAACTATCGGAGTATAAACGAATCTAAAAGTGCCGAATTTATCGCGATAGATGTGGATCTGAAGCTCCTCGCTGACAGGGATTAACAGCTGAGAGACGCGACCTGCTGGATCACGCAAAATTTGACACTCCACGCCAGCTCGTACCTCAGCGGCAAGCTCCTGATCCTCTTTATCCAGGTCATAATATACAGACGCGGGAATGCCCGCGGTTTCCATAAATTGCAGCAGACTCACGCCATCTGGCCAGGCAAACTTCTCTACGCTGGGGTTGTTCGCAAAAACTACGCCTATCCACAGAAAAAGCAATATAAAAATTCTAGTCATATAAAACCGCTTTGAAATATTATTTTAAGGCGGGATTGTAACGAAAAAACGCTTATATTTCGTAAATACCGCGGAATTTTATCGCTAATTTCAAAGTTTTATGTATAATTAGCCGAAATTTTATTCAGGAGCAGAATTTTGAAAAAAGCTTTACTTATTTTAGGCCTATTTTTAAGTGCGGCGATAGGGGCGGAATTTAATATGCCGCGATACGAAACCGCCCTACTTAGTGTAAAGGATGGTTCGGGCGAAATCACAGATAGCCCTACGATCGCCGTAGGTAGCAGTGGAGTGGTGATGCATAATTTCGGTAGCGGCGCAAGCTCCATCATCGCGCGCGCAGTCGTGACGCAAAAAAGCGCAGGCAAGGCAAAGGTGCGATTTGAGATTTTTGATATGTTAGCTCAAGAGGCGCTACCGCTGCCTAAAATTTTACCCTCAAGCGGCGATAAAGTGATCTTAAATTTCCTCTATGACCGCGCCATAATCGTCGCGCCTAACGCTGAAATTTACGAGCAGGTTATCAAGGCTTTTCCGAATATAAATTTTATCCACCCAGATCTTGGCGGCGCCTATCTTAGCTACAATCACAAGCCAAATCCTAGCCGAGACGATTTTCGTAAAATTTGCGCGCAAAACAGCGCCGGACTGATTTTTATCGCGATGGATAAACAAGGTGTATTTGCCGACTGCGGCAGCTTCAAGCCTTTGCGCACGTTCGCTAGCGGCAGCGTGGCTTATTATCAGCTGCCATTTTACTCACGCGTGGGCGAGATAAAGACCGTCATTTGGGACTTTACTAACGGCCCGATCAGCGACTACGACAAGCACTACCGCTATTTGCTGGGCTTAGACGGCGATGAATAGCGCCGCGCGAGCGTTTTTTACAAATCTATTAGGCGCGGATAATGCCTATTTTGACGAGGCTCATCGCACAGCATACTGCTACGACGCGACGAAAAGACGCTGCCTGCCGGACGGCGTGCTTTTCCCGCGAAGTGAGGACGATGTCAGTCAAATTTTAAAATTCTGCAACGAAAATTTAATCCCCATAGTTCCAAGAGGCGCAGGTAGCGGTTTTACTGGTGGATCTTTAGCCGCAAACGGCGGAGTGATTTTGGCATTTGAAAAACATATGAATAAAATTCTAGAAATCGACATGCAAAATCTACTCGCCGTAGTCCAACCCGGCTGCATAAATATCGATCTGCAAAAAGCAGCCGCAGCGCGCGGGCTTTTTTATCCGCCCGATCCCGCAAGCCAGGATTATTCCACGCTAGGAGGCAACGTCGCCGAAAACTCCGGTGGCATGCGCGCCGCAAAATACGGCATCACCAAAGACTATGTAATGGCACTGCGTGCGGTACTGCCTAACGGTGAGGTGATCCGAGCGGGTAAACGCACTATAAAAGATGTCGCAGGCTTCAACGTGGTAGGAATTTTAATCGCAAGCGAAGGCGCGCTTGCCGTCATCACCGAAATCACGCTCAAACTAATCCCGATGCCAAAGCTTAAAAAGACCGCGATGGGCGTCTTTCCTAGCGTAGATGCAGCAATGAATGCCGTGTATAAGACAATGGCAGCCGGTATCACGCCCGTGGCGATGGAATTTTTAGACGCGCTGTGCATAGCCGCGGTCGAGGAGAAATTTCATAAAGGCTTGCCGAAGGGTGCGGGCGCGATTTTGATCTGCGAAACAGACGGCAATTTAGAAGCAGTGCTTTTGGAGGAGCTCGCACTCATAAAAGAAATTTTCGTTCAAAACGGCGCGAGCGACTTTCGCATCGCAGAAAGCGAAGAGGAGCGTGCGGGCATTTGGTTTGCGAGACGCAACTGCTCGCAGGCGATCAATATCTACGGCACGCTTAAGCTAAATGAGGACATCACCGTCCCGCGCTCGCAGCTGCCCGAGCTACTGCGCCGTATCGCGCGCATCGGCGATAAATACGGCGTGCGCGTGCCCTGCTTCGGGCACACGGGCGACGGCAATGTCCACACCAACGTCATGGTCGCCGACAAAAAAGATGAAGCTCAGGTACGACGCGGACATGACGCAATCACCGAAATTTTCAAAGCTGCAGTTGATCTTGGCGGTACGCTCAGCGGCGAGCACGGCATCGGGCTAAGCAAAGCAGAATTTATGCCGTTAGCCTTTAGTGCAGCGGAGATGGAGCTATTTCGCGCGATCAAAAGGGCGTTCGATCCAAAAGGTATCTTAAATCCCGGAAAAATGGGGCTTTAAATTAGGATCGTCATCCAACTTCTACGGTGATTTGAAATTGATTTATCCCACTTATCTCATCTAAAATTTTACTTTCTTACAATATGCCTACTTAAAATTTATCTTGCTTGCAATTTAGCTTATTTAAAGGCTACTTCGAGTTAGTTTCAAGCTTGATCTACCCATTTACAGACCGATTTTGCTTGCTTTGCAATTAATTTTATTTGCCTTGCAATGAATAATTTTACTTGTTTATTGATAGATTTCATCCACTTGATAATTGATTTTACTTACTTCGCAGATTAATTATCCCGTGCGATCTTCTTCGGATATTTTTGCCATATCAGCTGTGATTACATAGCTACTCGCTAGTTTGCGCAATTTTTTCTCTTTCAGGGATGCACTAAGATTATGATGAAATCCCTATATCGCGATGGATAAGTCTATGACAAGTCAAAATTCTGTCAATAAAATCCACAGCATAGATTAAATTCTAAACTTCCAAGATACTGAAATTTTAAAATCACTATCCATCGCCATTATCGCAATATGCGGAATCTCAGCAATAAAATTTAAAGACAAAATTTCACGAAATTTCATAAAATCCCATAAAGCTCCGTCAAATTTCTAAGTTAATTTCGATCCCGCCGTGTTATCATCTAGCTAGCCCTGTCATCTATTTAGTAGCATTAGCCTCGCTTGCATTTATTTTATTCATCGCAGCTACTACGTTGCAGCTAAACTCAGCTCCCAGCTTGCAGGCTTTGTCGTAGTAGATCATCGCCTTATCCAGATCCGGCTCGCCAAATTCCTTCTTTGAATACGCTAGCCCGACCCTCTGGCATCCCTCTGCCAAAGCAGCATCGCAAGATTTGAGGAAAAACTTAAGAGCGCCCTGATAGTCTTTTTCTTCGTAGCTAGCGACCGCAGCATTTAAGCAGCCCTCGCCTAGTCCCAAATCGCATGATTTGGCAAAAAAAGCGAACGTATTTTTCTTATCCGCATTTTTATAAGAGATTATCGCAGCGTTGTAGCAAGCTTTGGCGGCTCCCAGCTCGCACGCTTTGGAATAAAACCGCGCGGACTTGCCCTTATCTTTCGTAGTTTTATATAAATTTTGCTCGTCGTAATATAAATCCCCTGCGATAGCACAGCTATTTTCTAACCCTGCTTCACAAGCTTTTTCAAACGGCTTTTTTGCTGCCTCATAATCGCGCTCCTCAAGCAAATATGCTCCGTAGTCTTCGCACGAATTAGCCCTACCGACGCCACATCCGACAAACGAGACCCCCTGCGGGAAAAATATCTGCGCGAGCAAGTAGGCTGCTACGATTAGTGCGGCAATCGACGCTAAAATTTTCATTTTTGCTCCTTTTAAATTTTAAAAATAATTATAGCAAAAAGCGAGGGGTAAAATTTTAATTTTTGATAATAGCTGTGAAATTTGCGGCGAAATTCCTGCAAAATTCCTATCAAAATCCTAAGCAAAAACAATTTTGGCGCAGCCGAAACCTTCGGGCGTGATTTCAGCCGTGCGTTTGATGG
>CAUUSU010000094.1:0-5936 GCA_963547835.1 uncultured Campylobacter sp. | reverse complement strand
GCTTCTCGCCTCTTACGTAGCTGCTATCTATGTGGATGATATTTACGCCGCTTACCTTGTAGCCAAGCGAGCTAATGACGTAGTACTGGATGCTTGCATCATCGATATAGACATCTTTTACCGAGGTTGAGCTCTTTACTTCGTTGATGATAAGCCCATCCACGCCTATGCGAAGGATATCAACCATCACAAGGATGCCGTCAAAGCAAAAAGTGGCCTCGTAGATTACTTTTGCGTCGTGCTCGATAAGCTCTTTTGTTTTTGCCATTTGCGAGCCAAAGTCGCCGGTGTACTTTATCCTCTCGCCGCCGCTAAATAGCTCACAGGCTAGCTCGCCTACCGAGGTGCCGGTATCAAATACCGCCTGCGCGCTATCATCTGGAGCTTGCAAAACTTCAGGCTTTTTCTTTTTAAGCCACAAGCTCTTTTCACACTGAAGACCGCGGATGTAGAGGGATTTGGAGAGAGTCATTTATATGCCTTGAAAAAGAATTTTCTTCATTTCATCGCCGAGTCTACCGATCATATCCTTATCGTATCCCTTTTGCGATGCGTAAAATATTAGCATTTTTATACTCGAGCTTGGGCTTTCCTTTATCATTTTTAACTTCTCACCAAAATCATAATCGCTTAAACTAGAATTAAAATCCTTTCTTATTAGGGCCAAATTCCCAAAATCATCTAGTGCTTTATTATTTTCTTGCAAATTTGTTGCCCACATATGCTCTACCGTGTCTTGGGGTTTGATTAGGTATTCATCTCTATTAAATTTAGGAAATGCTTTTTTTATATCATCTGAGCAAATATTACAAACACTTAAATTATTAAAATCTCGCCAAAGTAGGTATTCTAGCCTATAGAACCAATAGTGCGGTACTGCTGTTCCAGTATCTAAAAATTTAGAGTCGATTTTTTCAAGTACTGGCGTTTCCAGACTTTCGCCTTTATAAATTTTTCCTATAACGTCATTTATAGTTTCTACTATTTTACGAGATTCATTCTTTTTTAAAGCGCTCTTTGCCAGCTCGTTATCCAATTGCTCGAGAAATTCAATAACCTTTTGTGCATTTTTATCATTACAACCATCTAGTGAGTTTTTGTCTAAGAAAGCCAAAAGTGCGGCGATAAATTCAGGCTTGTCGTATTCGCTAGTATAGTAAAATAATCTTTGCAAATTTAGCAATATTTTGTTTTTCATCTCGTCATCTCTATAGACGAATTCATCAAATTTTTTACGCATACTTTCTAAAAAAGCAATAAACTCATAGTGCAAATTTGTCTTTTCTCTAAAAACTTTTTCAAATTCCCCCAAAAGTTTATCTTTGTCTATGATAATCTTATTCTTAGGGTCCACCTTATTCTCAGAATCCACATTCAAGCCGTTTTTGGCAACAAACACCTCCAAAACTAGAAGTAAAAATACTGGGAATTTTACTAGGCTTTTTGCATCAGAATTTGTTTCGGTTTGTTTTTTTTCTTTGCCATTAAAATCTGATTCCAAAAGCTCTCTTATTGTTTTTGGTTCGATAGGCAAATCTGCTTGATTTCTTTCTAAAATTTGATCTTTATATTTTTCGTCCATATTTGAGATCATATCCCATTTTCTTGCTACGTCTGCATAGTTATCTTTAATATTACTTAAAAATCTAGCCTTTAAAACTTGATGATTTTCAAGCTGAATGCTTTTTGTGTTAACTAGTTCAAAATACTCAGTAGCTTTGACATTTTCTGGGATAATAGTCATCGTAAAAATAGCCGAATTTATATTCTTTTCGAAACTATCTTTACACAAAATTTCATTGTTGCTAGCAAAAAGGATGGCATCTAAAATTTGTCTATTTACATATTTGCGTTCATTTACGTTAAAGTTTTTTAGTTTTTCGCCATCGCTACTATCTATTTCATAGCTTAGTTCAAACGGTTTTTCTTTTACTCCTAAAGCCATAAAAATAATATAAATAGTAGTAAGTCTTTGCTGCCCGTCTATAACGATAAATTTATCATCATTCTTCTTAACTACGATATTGCCGAGATAGTGCCCTTCTTTGCCGTTTATATCGCTTATTAGTTTTTCAATATCCTGCTTTCTCCAAGAATACGCCCTTTGGTAAAAAGGTATTTCAAATTTATAACTCTTTATGCTGTGTATAGTACGATTATTTGCTTTTGCTTCTTCCATCTTCTTCTCCTTCAAAATTTATAATATTAAAAGAATTATCGGCCATGTAGTCCCTGGTGTACTTTTTCTTGTCCTTTATCCTATTATAATGCTTTTCTCGATTTTTGGGCAAAATCTTCGATATTTCTGCATTAGTTTTTAGCTCTTTTTCTATTTTTACTTTCAGCGTTTCCAATGTGCTTGAGGTATCAGTAAGTTGCAAAAGCCGTTGAACTATTATCCGCGGACTATCACCAGAAATTCTATCATATCCGCAGGCGACGCCAAATATATTTAAAAACACTAAATTCGCAACCTCGTCTAATGCCTCGATACTAAACTTGTCGGCAATAAATAGCAAAACTACATGGCAAGCATGATTTAGATAACTACATCCCGTAAAATATTCATGAAAATATATGAAATTACTTTCAATGTATTTTAAAATATCGCAATACTTAAAAACATATTCAAAAAAGCTCGCCCCTCCAAGAATATCATCCGTGAGCGATATATTGCTTTTGTAAATTTTGATTTTCTCATCAAAGTGGTTTTTAAATTCCTCAAAAATAGAATAATTAAACTTATACCACTCTTCATCTGCACCATAATAACCAAAAGTTCTATATGGATTAAAAGCGTCAGTTTTAGTTCGTCTTATATATAGTGCGCTTCTTAATGTGCGGAATATCAAATTTTCTCTCAAAAACCAAGATGTATTAATGTCGTATAAAGAATACTCATTCCATTTTTTAGCATAGTGAAGCATTAGTTGCTTTGATTTTGTCTCGTCCATAAACATTAGGTGGTGGTTTTTGAGTAAGTCCGTTTCGCTAAGAGCTCTACCACTGGTATTGTGCGTATCAAAGTATAAAAACGCTTCATCTAAATTTCCTGTCTTTATATATGTAAATTCGACTCTATTCTTTATGTAACTTATAAATTTTTCTTTGTCTTTTATATTGTCGCACTCCGCTTTCAAGAGATCGAAATTTCTTTTCAAAGCCTTATGCGATAAGAAATTTATTTTATTATCTAAAAAAGGCACATCATTATCGCCTAAAGCTTTTAAAATAAGAGCTAGCGTAGTTATACGTTGCTGCCCATCGACTATATTGTTAATTAATTCTTTGTTTTCATGTGCTTCCTTATGCAAAATTATGTGCCCTAGTAAAATTTCATTAGAGCTTCCATTTTTAAACGATCTTTTAATGCTTGAAAGCAGTCCTAAAGCCAAATCCTCACTCCATACATATGGGCGTTGGTAGTACGGGATTTGATAATTTACACTACTTAGTATGTCATCTGCACTTAAAATGTAATTATTCTGCTCATTGTCGTCATTTGTCATAGTATTTCTCCTTAAATCTTTTAAAATTTTACTATAAAAAGCCTAAAATTTTTATCCTTTAAATAAAAATGATACCATTTTAACTCCGCTAGTTGTGTTGCTAAAATCCTATCCTTTTTACTTTCTTTTCATTTTTTAAAGCCACTTCCCGTTCTAATCTCTCATAAAAATCATCACTGTTTTTAACCCTTTTAAATTTAGCCTGTCTTCGCACGCTCGCAAAATCTCCTGGTACCAAAGAGCTTAAATCCGAAATTCTTGCAGCTAGGTTTTCGTCAAATTTTATCCTTAATGATGCGCACTCCTTTTTGAATAAATTTAATGCTTGATTTGGCAATAAATATCCGAACTCAAGCTTTAAATCAAATCTTCTAAGACTTGCTTTATCGAGATTATCGATCAAATTCGTCGTAGCGATAAAGATGCCGCTAAAGCTCTCCATCTGCACTAGCATTTCATTTACTTGAGTTACCTCCCAGCTTCTAGCAGCTAGGCTTCTATCTTGTAAAAAGCTATCGACTTCATCAAATACGAGCACCGCTTTTTTGCTACCAGCCTCTTTAAAAGCTTCGGCTATGTTTTGCTCGGTTCCGCCGACCCACATAGATAAAAGCTCACTTCCTTTTTTGATGATAATAGGCCTTCTTAGGCTTTTAGCGATAAATTTAGCATAGGCGCTCTTTCCGGTTCCTGGTACTCCGTAAAGGCAGATTCTAGCGCTTTTACTTTCTTTTATGCCCTGCATTAGCTCGTTTAGGTCGCAGCTTGAGTTTACGAAATTTGGATCATAGCTGCTAGGCAGATCATCTTTTAATATCTCTTTTTTCTTGTCCTTTTCTAGCGCGCCGTAGCCTTGTGCTTTTAAAGTGTTACTTATCACGCGCTCAAAAGCCTTGTTTTTATCCCTTAAACTTAAGCTTGAAACGACTAAGCTTGCATTGCTAACGATTGCGGGCGCAATAAATTTATTTTTTGCAAGTTTATTGATTAGCTTATTATCTATCAAATTTGCGCTATATTCTTTGATGATCCTCGCTCTTACGTTTTTATTAGGCACTCCAAGCTTTATGGCTAGATTAAAACGTCTAATGACGGCCTCGTCCATGCTATAAATATTATTCGTAATCCAAATAGTAGGTACTTCGTTGGTTTCAAGAGCTCTATTTATAAAGGCTTTGCCGTATTGCCTTTTCTCATCGTTATTTATGTTAAATACATCCTCAGCCTCATCATACATCAGTAAATTTGAACCTGCTTGCAAGATATTTTGCGCGAGGCAATAAGATCTTATTCTTTGGGCTTCATTATCGTATCCGCTTTCGTCTCCATAAGCAACCTCATAAAGCTTTAAACTTAATTCTTTTGCTAAAACCTTGCTAAGCTCGGTCTTGCCTGTCCCTGCAGAACCGTAAAAAAGCACGTTTACGCCTTTTTGTCTTTTGCGGATAACATTTTTTAAAAAAGAGATTAAAATTTGTGTATCATCTTTAATATGAGCATAATTTTTTAGAGTTAAATTTGTATCGCTGCAAGGTTTTATGGTACTTGCGAAAATTTCGTCTATGCTTTCGCATTTAACAAATAAAGCGCCTATGAAGTCGTTATTTATCACGTCAATTTTTGATCTTAAATTGCGTCCGTAGATATCTAATTTTATAAGTGAAGTTTTAGCAAAAATTCCATCTTTTTTAAAAGCTTTTTGCACGTCAATCAAGCTTAAATTTAATATCTGTGATATGGCTTTTGCAGCCTGCCTATCGTTTAAATTTTCTGTCAGCTCACAAGCGTCCGAAACGATTTCGTAATTAAACATAATCGCGACGAACCTCAAAATAGCCTTTTCAGTATCGTTTAAGCCTAAATTTGCTTGAAGCAAATTTAAATTATATTCGAGCTCTTTTAACTCGCATGAAATTTTGCTTTTCTCAAGAACAGCAAGCTTATCTTTTAGGGTTTTAATATCTTGCTGGGTTGGCTCATCCGAATTAATCTCTAAAAATTCTAAAAGGTTGCCATATTTGGATTTTAGAAATTCTCTTTGTCCTCCAGCACAAAATATCGCTCTGAGTATCCAAAGACTGGCAAGGTCATATATCTCGCTATCTACGAATAAATTTCTGTTTTTCATTAGTACCTCCTTGTTTATTTAGAGGTATTTTACTATGTGAAGAGGACGGATTTATGTCCACATTAATGTAAATATATACTTTGCATGTGAATTTTATATCATTTTTGCAACACAAACGAGTTGCTATATTTAATATGCTTGCGTTTTCAGTAAATTTACGAAAGGCATTTTTTATAGAGCTTAATATATAAAAAGTATTTTGCACTAAAATTTTATATTTTACTAATTAAGGATTAGGGAATTTAAGTGGCTCCGGATGCTGGATTCGAACCAGCGACCAAGCGGTTAACAGCCGCCTA
>CAUUSU010000093.1:0-5957 GCA_963547835.1 uncultured Campylobacter sp. | reverse complement strand
TGCATATCGGTCATATTGTTAAAGCTCGCCTCGCCCTTTAGGCTCTTAAAATGGTTGCTAAAAAAGTCCTCGAACTCATATAGCGCGCCCTTTTGGTGCGGATTTTCGCCGTAGCGAGTATCAAAAACTTTACTGCCCGTGATAAATTTTTTCGCGCCGAAGCCGCCGTTAAAGCGCTCGTTCATATAGTTCGCGATCATTGCGTCGTAGGCTGCGGTGTGCTCATAAGCTTTTATCATTAAATTTTGCCTAAATTTGAGCTTCTCGCTCTCGTCCGCACCGCTTAAATTTTGCAAAACCGCGCCGTAATCAAGCGGACTCGTGACGACATAGACGCTTGCGAAATTCTTAGCCGCGCTTCGAACCATCGCAGGACCGCCGATGTCGATATTTTCGATGATCTCGGAAAAATCGTCGGTGCGGGCTACGGTCGCTTTAAAAGGATATAAATTTACGCACACGAGATCGATGCCGCCGATGCCGTGCTGCGCGGCTTGGCTTACGTGATTTGCGTCGTTTCGCTTATACAAAATTCCGCCGTGGATCTTTGGATGCAGGGTCTTAACCCGCCCCTCAAACATCTCGGGCGAGCCCGAGTACTCGCTCACTTCCGTTGCTTTCACGCCATTTTGCAAAAGTAGTTTATGCGTGCCGCCCGTGCTTAAAATTTCAAATCCGAGCTGCTCAAGCCCTTTGGCAAACTCTACGACGCCCTTTTTATCGCTGACGCTGATTAACGCTCTCATCTTTTCTCCTTTTAATTTATTCGCATAATTTTTTAAAAATCAGCTCGCGCATATCGTTTGCGTTAAGCTGAAAATACAAAATCGCCTCGCGGCGAGCCTTTTGATACTCGCGCCTCGTCTTTTCATCCGCCGCGCCGAGCTTTGCGCCGTTAAATTTCGACATACGCGCCGAAGCCAGCTCTTTTAGCCTCTCGCTGCCCACAGAGATACCGCCACTATAATTAAACCACTCTTTGCTTTGAAAAATATTAAATAAAATTTGAAAATCTACGAAATTTCCCTTATTGTACTCGGCGCAGACCCCGTTTTTGTGGCTTGCGGAGTAGATCGCGCCGTATCTGCGCTCGAAAAAATATAGTTTTATGAGCTTTGCGTTTTTGTCTAAATTTGCGCCGCTACCACCTAAAATCGCAAGCTTCGCATCGCCTCGCGTTTCGTAAGAGCCTAAAATCGCGCCGTTTTCGTAGAGATTTCCGCCGTAAAAAGCGTATTTCGTATCCCCAAGCTCGCTTGAAAGAACATAGGTTTTATCGCTTGCAGGCGAGTTTTTGCCCGCGCAGCCGAGCAGCGACAGAGCCAAAAACAGAGACGAGATAAAAAATTTCATCGCGAAAAATCCTTTAAATTTTAAAATTTTGCCAAATTTATGAAGCGAAAATCGGCAAAGCGAAATTTGCTAAATTTACCGCATTTACCGCGCGCAAATTTTAAATTTGCTTTTCAAATGCCGCCGCTTTGCTCGCGCGGACGTAAATTTTAAAATTTTGCCGCCGCTTGCAAAGGCTAAATTTAAAAGCCGCGCGCAAAACGTAAATTTAAACCGCAGCGTAAGCTTAGCCGAAAAGATCGGCGCAAACCGGCTAAATTTAAAATTTAACGGCGCAGCTTTTATCGCCAAGCCAGGTTGCACTTGCTTTTGCCGCTTTTTAAAATTTTAAATTTACTTGCACATCCTGTTTTCCAGCTCGTCCATAAGCGCGGCTATGTCATCATCAATCGCACCTTGTCGCTGCTGCTCGTTTAAATTTTGCGCGCCGATTTAAATTTTACAAGCCGTAAATTTAAAGCGGCACGCAATCCAAAACCGCACTAAATATAATAGATGCTGTTTTTGATATTTTTGCCGTCGAGTTCGTTTTTGCGCCACGAACTCTCATCATTTAGTACGATCCAGCGCTTCTCCTCCTCGCGGTAAAACCAATCCTTGTCAATCTGATAATAAATCTGGCATCCCGAAATTTCGATGATGTTGGCGATGTTGTTGTCGTGGTAGTTGTTCTCATCGAAGTCGGTGAAGGTGCGTTGCCCCATCTCGGCGTAGAGCTCGTTTAAAATTTGAAGCATCTCGCTTAGGCGCGTATCCATCTTCTCGACCTGAAGCCCAAGCTCGTTAGCCTCTCTGAATAAGATCGGATAGTCGTGCGACGGATAGCCGCTGTTTAGCTTGTCGCTGATAAAGGCGATCTTTTGCTCATCTTCGAAGTGGTAGCGCAGAATTTCGCGGCAAATTTTAAGCGACAGGCTGCTTGCGCGATCGACGGCGCCAAAAACGAGCGGATGGATATATTTGTAAAGCTCCTTGTACGGGTTCTCGTCGTTGGGGCGCTCGTTGTTTTTCCAAAGCTTCACCACGCGGCTTAGCTCGTCCATCGAGACGTTGGCTTGGTCGTTGGTGTTCGTAACCGGCGAAAGCTCGTGTCGCAACGAAGTATCGACCGACGTGAGGTATCCTAGCGGCCCCATTAAAATTTTATTCGCTCCAAGCGCCATCATCGTAGCCGCCGAAGCGCAGTTTGCCGGCACTAGCGCGATCAGCTCGTCGCAGTGGTTGCGCAGGATCGAGACGATCTTGAGCGATGCGATGCCGCTGCCGCCGTCAGATTTGATGTAAAGGTAGAGCTTTTCGAAATGCTTGCCCTTTAGGTGGTCGTTGATACTGATCGCGTCGTTGCCGCAGACGCTACCCGCGCCCGAATTAAAATAGGTAAGCAGCGGCGCGCCCAGATATTTCTCGATATTGGTGATCACCTCTTGCGTTTGCTTCATCAAGATCGGCGGTTGCTTCGCCGCCTTTTTGGCGCCCTGCTTCTGAGGCTCTTCGTCTTTGGATAAAAATCCCATGTTTTTCCTTTCGTGTTGGTTTGGTTTTAAAATTTTAACTTACAAATATCGCGCAATCTATCCCGGTGCCACTCGATGCTCTCTTTAACCATATTGCCTAGAGCCGTATGCGGACTTTGCAAAAATGCCCTACTATTTTTTAGTCTTGAGCCCACGTATTCGTAGCGTGAGATCACGTTTGCGCTGGCGCTTTGCGACACCGAAGCCAAAAACGAGTATGAATAAAGCGGCGCGGAGGAAGCGTAGCCGCTAAAGTGCTCTTTTAGGCTTACGAATTTGCCCTCCGCAAAGGTCTTGCAAACGCCGCCGCTCGCGGAATACTCGGCGATTCGTAGCTCTTTATTGGGCGTAAAAACGTAGATCGTAAATTTATTTAGAGCTCTTTGCGAAATTTGATCCCCAGCCACATTCATCCCTCTTTCGTCCGTAAATAGATAGAGATTAGAGCCCGCCTCTTCGTATTTTCCTAAGATCGCGTCATCTTTAAAAAGCACGCCGCCTGAAATTTTATACTCGGTAACGGTCTGCCCGTCGTAGCTCATCATCACGGAATTTTCCGGATGTAGCTCGGCTTGCGAATACTTTACCTTCATACAACCCGCAAGCAGCGCGACCGCCGCAAGCAGCACTAAAATTTTGATTTTATCCATAATTCCCCCGAAGTTTATCTGCAAAAATCGTCTAGTTTTCTAGTCTTCATAGCTTTTGCATATCCGTGAAGATATACGCTCGTGACGCTAATTTTTACGGCACGATCCATTTTCTTATCTTGGATTAATTTGCTTATATCCGAAGTTTTATATACACCTAATTCCTTTGAAGCTCCATTTTGTATGATGCCCTCGTCGTCGCTTTTTGAAATTTTACCATCCGCATAAAGCCAATCGCCATCTTTAAAAGTATTTGAAATAAAGTCAAAATTCACGTATCGGCCTGCGTTATAGACGCTGCAAATTCCATCCTTGTGCCAAACGCTAAATATCATTGCGCCCCCATCGTCAAAATGATAAAATTTCATCCGCTTAGCATTCAGCGCGGACCTGTAATTGTTGCCGTAAGACCTGCCCGCCCCATCGACGGCAATCGTTCTTATGTTATTTCTATATATCGAATACACGCCTAAATTTCTGCCGTTTTCATATAGATCCTCGCCGACAAATTTATAGATCATGGTTTTATTACCATCGTAAAATTTAAACTCCTTATCGCTCTTAGCCGGGCGCGATACTGCGCATCCTCCAAGCAGTGCCGCTAAAACGGCAAAAATTATAAAATTTTTCATTTATCGCTCCTTAAATTTAATCCAATCTTTTAGACTTTTCTCTGCAAAGCAGACCAAGAAGCGTGGCACCGCTAAGTACGACGGATGCTTGCACATGATCTGCTACTGTCGAATTTAGTTTTTCTAAAATTTTTTTATCCACATAAGATAACTTTTCATTAACGAAATCATACCTGGATGAAATTTTCCCCATTCCTTTTCTTGACATCAAAACATCATAACTATATGCCACGATCGGCTCGCCTCGTGAATATATAGTAATATACTCCTTTATATGTACATATTTTCCTGCGGACAATGCTTTACAAACGCCGTCATTATGGCTATAAGAGATCACTTTAATAAATTCGTTCGGAACGAATATTATCTCCGTAATTTTTTTAGAATTATGTTTCTTTATCGCACTGGAATCTATATAACCATTTCCCATTTCATCAGTATAAATGTGCATACCGAGTCCCGGTGCCGTAAGATATTTGCCTAACACTTTGCCATTTTTATAGAGTTTTCCGTTATGGGCTCGGTATCTGGTGGAAATATTTTTGTCAAAGCTTAACATTGCGATATCTTCCGAGTCGGCTATTCCGTTTTGGTCTTTTTTGCTCGCGCATCCTCCAAGTAGTGCCGCCAAAACAGCAAAAACTATAAAATTTTTCATTTATCGCTCCTTAAATTCTAATCTTTCGCCGCACCTTGCACTTTACCGCCGTCTCGCCATCCTATTTTAAAATTTCAAGGCGTTTTGCGCCCTCAAATTTTAAAATTTCGCCCTACTTCTCGCCGAAGCGCTCCTTTAAAATTTTATACGCCTCGTTGATCTCCTGAAGCTTCTTCGTGCCCTCCTGGATGATCTCCTCGTCCGCGCCCTTGCCCATCAGGATGTCGGGGTGGTATTTTTTCACGAGCTCGCGATATTTTTTCTTGATCTCGTTAAACGTAGCGTCCTTGGAGAGCCCCAAAATTTCATACGGATCTCTTTTGCTTTTGGCGGAGCCTTGCGAGCCGCCCGAATACCCGCCATATCCACTCGAATACCCGCCGTAACCGCTCGAACTTTGCGAGCCTTCATAGCCCGAACCCGTCGTGCCGCCATAGTCGTAGCCGGTGCCGCCGCCGTAACTACTGCTTCCGTAGCCGCCGGTGCTTCTGCCGCTGTATTTATCCCAGTACCCGCCGCTTCTTGTGCTATAGCCGTCGTATTCGTCGTAAGCCGTATCGCTTTGCGCGCCGCCGTTTTCGCAATATGTGCCGTAAAAGCTGCGCTCAAAGGTCGCGAATATCTGGCTTTGGATATGCTCCGCAATGCCCAATCCGTCGCAGATCTGCGAGATCGTGCGCCGCTCTGCCGCGCTAAAACCGCGATCGACGTAGGCTAAATTTAAAAAGAAATAGATTAACCCCGTTTTGCGGCTCGGACTCGGGCGATAGGTTTGGTTATACTTCTCGGCGAGCTCGCGCACGTTTGCGAGGTTTTCTTTCTCGAGCTTATAAACGAGTTTCAGCGCCTCTCGCTCGCGCTCGCCGGCGCCCATTTGGCGCACCAAATCGTCTAAAATTTCGCTTATCATCGCGGCTTCGGACTCGCTTACGTGCCCGTCGCTTTTGGCGACCTTAGCTAGAAGCGCTACTAAAATTTTAGCCTCTCCTAGCTGCATTAGCGCCTTGCCGCGATAGCCCGAGTTGCCGAAAACTCCGCCGATCTGGGCAAAAATATAAAGCGCGATTAAAAGAAATACAATGCCGAGCACGCGCTAATCTTCGCTCTTTACGATCTTGGCAAACTCGCCGAAGTAAATTTCTTTTAGCGC
>CAUUSU010000092.1:0-5957 GCA_963547835.1 uncultured Campylobacter sp. | reverse complement strand
ACGCCGAGCGAGGTAGCGAAAACCTCTTGGACGAACGGAATTTTGCAATTTTTGGCGATGCCCATGCCTGCCGAACCCGCTATGGCGATGCTGAATTGCTCGCCCGCATAGGTTTTTTGGATTTGCAAAATTTTATCCAGCACCAGCTCTTTAGGCTTTGCCAAATGCCTCTCGTAGCTCTTGCTTAAAATTTCATATTTTTCGTTTAAAACTACCGTTTTAACAGTGGTTGATCCTACATCAATGCCTAAAAAAATCACATCTCGCTCTTTACTGAATAAATTTTTACTCGGCCGAATCCTCGAATTTAGCGCGAGCTTTCTAAATTAAAATTTGCATTTTATAGTAATATTTTTAAACGCAAATAAAATCAGGATATATTTTATCTTTTTCTATCGAGAAAGACGAATTTTGGGCAGTTTAAAATTAAAAATTTTAATGTGAAAGTTGTAAAATTTTAGATTTAATGCGAGTAGATTTTGCGCGAAATTTTTTAAAATCTCGCGCATTATAAAAAGAGCTTCCTTTTGAATTAAGAAGCGTAAATTTAAAGGATTATTTTCGAAGCTCTTTGATTTTAGCCGCTTTACCGCGTCTGTCGCGTAGGTAAAATAGCTTCGCGCGGCGAACGCGTCCTTTTCTTAGAACCTCGATACTTTCGATGCTCTCGCTGTAGATCGGGAAAATTCTCTCCACGCCGACGCTATTTGCGCCGATCTTGCGAATGATGAAGGTCTCGCTGACGCCGTTTCCACGACGCGCAATGCAGGTGCCCTCGAAATTTTGAATTCTGCTCTTATCGCCCTCTTTGATCCTGATGGCTACCTTTAAGGTGTCGCCGGCACGGAAATCAGGCACACTTTTGCTTGTGATCTGAGCGTCCTCAAACGCTTGGATATACTTGTTTTTCATAAATTTCCTTTATTTCTGGCGATCTTTCGGTACATATCCGGGCGGAAGAACCTCGTTTTACATAGCGCCATTTGGTTTTTTGAATCGCGCATTTTAGCGTGATTACCCTTTAAAAACTCTGAAACTATAGGTAAATTTTCAAAAACATCAGGCTTTGTAAATGCGGGCGCCTCTAAAATTCCGCCTTCAAAGCTTTCTTCGACGAGCGAGCTTTCGTTGCCCAAAACGCCCTTTATGTTGCGGCTTATCGCATCGCACATACAAAGCGCGCCGAGCTCTCCGCCGGTAAGAACGAAATCGCCGATGCAAAAAATTTCATTTACATATCTTTCGACTATGCGCTCATCGATCCCCTCATAGCGCCCGGAGATAAAGCATAAGCTCTCTTCGCCGCTTAGACGCTTGGCGTCGTTTTGATTAAATTTCTTACCGGCAGGGGAGAGGTAGATAAACTTGGCGTTTTTAAATTTAGCTCTTACGTGTTCGATCGTTCCGGCAAGCGGCTCCGTGCCGATCAAAAGCCCCGCACCGCCGCCGATCATATAATCATCTACCTTTTTATACCGATTTGCCGTGAAATTTCTCGGGTTAAAAAAATGCGTCGAGATTATTTTCTTATCGACCGCGCGCTTTAAAATCGAGTCCTCAAAATACGGTGCGATGAGATTTTCAAATAGCGAGATGAAGATAAAATTCATGAGTTTTCCAAAATCGCGCGCGCATTTTGCGTAAAAATTTTACGCTCGCTAAGCGAAATTTCTTTCACATAGGCATCCACGTAGGGGATGAAAAATTCTTTCGGCAAAGCCTGCGAGATTAAGCTTTCATCCGTTTCTACCTCGAAAAGATATCCATTTCCGATCTGCGATATGTCCTTTACGCGCCCCAAAATTGCACCGTCTTCATAAATTTCAAGCCCGATGATATCGAAGTAAAAGAACTCGCCCTTTTGCAATTTGCAAAATTTCCGCGTGTCCTCTTGGCTTCGGTAAAGGATTTGGTTAGTTAAATTTGCCGCCGCTTCTACGCTTTCGTAATTTTTAAAAATAGCGCTAAAGTTTGCGCCGTTAAAAGATAGAATTTCTAAAATTTCGCCGTTTCGCAGATAAAATTTGGCGCCTTTTTTAAACTGAGAGGGGAAGTCGCTGCGATCGAAAATTTTAACCGCGCCCTTTAAGCCGATAGTCCGACCGAGCTTCGCGACCTCTAAAAGATCATCAGGCATCTTTGGCTTTGACGGTAATTTTATAATTGATCGGATCTTTTGCTTTATAGCCGATGATGACGGTCTTTATGGCGTTTATCATTTTGCCGTCCTTGCCGATGAGTTTGCCGGTGTCGGCCTTGTCGGCATAGACGATGATCTCGGTAAAGTTCTCACCGACCCGCTTTTGCGTAGAGACAGACTGCGGATAGTCGGCGATCAACTTTGCGTATTCTTTTATAAAATTTTCTACCATTTTATTTGCTTGTGATTTGAGCGACCCTATCGCTTAACTTCGCGCCTACGCTCTTCCAGTATGCCAAACGCTCCGCGTCGAATTTAATATTATCGCTATCTTTTAGCGGATTGTAAAAGCCGATCGTCTCGATAAAGCCGCCGTCGCGTCTTTTCCTGCTATCCGTTACCACGATGCGGTAAAAAGGCTGCTTCTTTCTTCCGATTCTTGTAAGCCTAACAACTGTTGCCATTTTTTCTCCTTAAATTTTTGTAAGTTTTAGAACTTGCAGATGGCTAAAACTTAAACATCTGCAAACTCTACCGAGAGGCTATCTCGGTAAATTTTGCCTTTGAGCGATCGAGGCAAGCCCCTGCATACCGCCCTTGCCCGAAAATTTCTTCGCAAGCTTCGAAGCGCCCGCGAACTGCTTCAAAAAGCGATTCACCTCCACCTGCGAAAGCCCTGCGCCGGCAGCAAGTCTGCGCTTGCGCGAATTATTTAGCAGATCGGGATTTTCACGCTCTTTCGGCGTCATAGAGTTAATCATCGCTTTGATATGAAGTATCTCTTTTGAGTTTTCCAAATCGATATCTTTTATCTTATTCGCCATACCGGAAAGCCCAGGGATCATGCCGATTAAATTTTTCATATTGCCGAGCTTTTTCACGCTTTCGAGCTGATTTACGAAATCGTTGAAATTAAACTCGCCCTTTTTGATCTTTTTATTCAGAGCCTTGGCTTCTCTTTCGTCGAAAACGGCGCTTGTTTTCTCAGCCAGCGTCGCTAAATCGCCCTCGCCCATAATGCGGCCAGTGATTCTATCGGGTATAAAGCCCTCCAGATCGGCTACCTTTTCGCCGGTTCCGATAAAGCGAAGCGGGATACCCAGCTGCTGCGCGATACCAAGAGCTACGCCGCCTTTGGTATCGGCGTCAAATTTGCTCAAGATCACGCCCGTAAGGCCTAAAATTTCATCAAATTTAGCGGCCGTTTTAATGCCGTCTTGACCGCTCATAGCGTCCGCTACGTAAAAAATTTCATGCGGATTTAGAGCTTTTTTCATCTCCGCAAGCTGTGCCATCAGCGCCTCATCGATCGCAAGACGTCCCGCCGTATCTACGAGCAGTACGTCATAAAGCCCGCTCTTAGCCTTGCTTAGCGCTTTTTCCGCAACCTTTAGCGGATCGCTCTCACCCTCGATGAAAAATAGCTCGATCTCATTCGCCTCGCATAGCTGACGGAGCTGCTCGACCGCGGCTAGGCGCTGCAAGTCGCAGGCTGCGACCAAGACCTTTTTTTTACGAAGTTTCAGATAGTTTGCAAGTTTTATCGTGCTTGTAGATTTTCCGCTTCCTTGAAGTCCCGTCATCAAAGCTACCGTAGGAGGCGTGCTAGCGAACACAAATCCCTGGCTGCTGCCTCTAGGCGCTGTTAAAATTTTAGTCAAATTTGTCTTGATGGACTGCAAAAACGGCTTCTGCCCTATCGTACCGATACGAAGATCGGCTTCGACAAGCGCCAAAAAATCCTTTACGACTTTGTGGTGCACATCGGCTTTTAAAAGCGCTTTTTTTAGCGTCTCCAAGGCGTTTTTTAAAGCTTTTTCGTCATCGATTGTTTTTAATTTATTGACCGCGTTTTTAAACGACTCGCTTATGATCTCAAACACTTTGATCCCTTATAAAATTTTTAAACCTGCGATGTTACCTAAAATTAACTTAAAAGCCATTGAATATCAGAGCTCTTTAGGAATTTCAAAGCCGAATTCGTTGAAGCTTTTACCTAGCGGAGCTTTAAATTTTAGCCCCAAAATTTCGGTCTCGTACGAGTGCAAAAACATCCGCTTCGCGCGGCTTTTAGCGTATTTTTCATCGCCTATTACGCCGAATCCCGCATTTGCCAGATGCACGCGGATCTGATGCGTCCTGCCCGTCTCGATCCGCACTTTTACGAGCGATTTTTTGCCGCTTACCATCAGCGGATAAACCTCGCTAAATGCGCTCTTACCGTTTGGCGAAATTTTAGAAAACGCGCCGCTTCTGGTCTTTATCGTCAAAATGGGCTCGTCAAATTTCATCTCTTCGCTCACGATCCCCTTCACGATCGCGATGTAGCTTTTCTTCACGCGCAAATTTTTAAATTCCGCAATCGCCGCATCGCGAAATTCTTCGTTCTTATACAGCAGCACGACGCCGCTAGTCTCCTTATCCAGGCGGTTTAGAAGCCCGAATTTATAGATTTTTTCCAAATTTTCGCTGCTCATAAAGGGCGGCTTATTGATCGCCAAAACGTTCTCATCCTCGTAAATGATCGCAGGTTTTGCAGGCTTCATCACGCTAAATTTAGTATTTTCGCCGAGCATCTCGCGCGCTAGAGCGATCTTTGCGCCGCGCGCGCTCACAAGCCCCGCGTCGATGAGCGCTTTAGCTTCGTTGTGCGAGATATTTTCTTGCGCCGCTAGCAGCTTATAGGCTTTTTCTTGCATTAAATTCTTTCCTTAATTAAATTTTCTATCTCTTGCAGATCGCAAATTTTATCTATCCGCGTGCTCTTTAGCGGCTCTTTTAAAGCGTTTGAAATTTCGTTTGCGCCGCATAGAGCGATATTTTGTACGAGCGCGTACAGCGCCTTTTGATTATGAAAAAATCGCCCGCTGATGATCGGCACGCCGAAGCTCGCCGCCTCGATCGGGCTATGTCCGCCGATATTGCGCAAAAAACTGCCGCCTAAGATTACAACGTTTGAAATTTTATAAAAGTTTGCCAGCTCACCGAAGGCATCAAGCAAGATAAAATCGCTCCGAAGTCCTGCGCCGTCGCTAAATCGCTCAAAGCTAAGCCCATGCTCGCGCGCCCAAGCCTTGCAAATTTCACATACCTTTTCGAAGCGCTCAGGATGCCTCGGCGCCAGGATGATTTTTAGCTTTTGCGACATGGCGATCGCAGGCGCTGCATTCGGTGTAGCAGAATTTAAAGACGGGCCGTTTAAAGGCGCCGTATTCGGCACGGCGGACGAAGCGTCGCTTGAGCTCGCCGCATCCAAAGAAGCTGCGTTTAAATTTAGCGCTTCGGTCGAGCCCTGCTCGTCGCGAAGCTCGGCCGCAGCCAAGTCCGTCTCGCTGCGGATACTCGCTGCGTGCTGGTATTTTTCGGGCATATTTTGCGAACTGCGAAATTTTATAAAATCGTTTAAATTCGATAAAATAAGCTCCTCTTCGCCCTCGTGAGTATTTGAGATCGTAAGCACAAAGCTATTTGCGGACGCGGCGGAATAGTCCTTCGTCGCAACGGCGATATTTGCGCTTTTTATGTTGCCGGCGACCTTTATATTTTTTGCGCCGAGCTCCCGCAAGCGCGCCGCATCAAGCTCGCTCTGCGCAAGCACCAGATCGATATTTTCAAACACTTTGCGATAATAAAACTTAAAGCGCAGATAACTCGCGTACGAGCGATCGCTAATGCGCGCGTTTAGCAGGATCACGTAGCTTCCGCGCGATTTAGCGGCACGGATCAAATTTAGCCATAGCTCCGCTTCAAAGATCACCAGCGCGCGGCTGCCCGTAAGCCAAAACGGAAGCCAGTTTTCAAACGGCAGGTAGCGAGA
>CAUUSU010000091.1:0-5959 GCA_963547835.1 uncultured Campylobacter sp. | reverse complement strand
ACTTTTATTTTCACCGTCAAACTCTCTAAAGTGCTCAAAACGCTTTAAAACTTCGAGATAACTTATTTTTAAATATCCTAAAAGCAATTTTGCTAAATATATTTTTTCTTGTAAAATTTTATTTTTCAAATTTGCAATGCTATTTGTAGATATAGCAAACTGTTCCGTAACCCTAAAATAATCCTTTAAATATACAAATCCGATATCCTCGTCCTCACTTTGAATTCGTTTCATAGCATCCGTAATATGATCTTCTTGCATCAAATTTGCCACTTTTCTTATCCTGCTAGGCAAAACATCTTCAAGAGTAGCAAATATTTTAACAGATAAATTGGTAGCATTTACTTCCGTAAAGAATATATCGAGCGTAAAGCTATTAATATATTCAAAATTTTCTATTTGCTTATTTAATTTTCTAATAAAGCTTTCTTCCCTAGTTGCTTCATCGCTTAAAGTATTTGATTTCTCAAGAAAATTTATCATTCCCTGAAAGATATCTTCGTCAAAATTTACCATAGATGGAATTATTATATATTCTAATCCTTTGTAATAAAATTTAAGATTGTTTATCGCATACATCCAGCCTTTTTTGACCAATTTTGCCGTATTTTTTGACATAGGAAGACGGTTTATAGATTGCTTTTTAAATTTATCATCATAGTTATCCATAGTGAAAAACTTGACATTCGGATCATACCCACAAGGTTCTTTTTCTTGGGTAACAATATCTATCTGCTCCTTTAAAAAAGCGTTCCCTTTTTTGTCCTCTATATGAGGCTTTACAAATTCATTAAGATAATTTTGCAAAACTTCCGGCATGAGCTCATAAAAACTTTTGCCATTTATAAATAAAATCAGAAAATAATCGCCTTGCTTAAAGTCTTTTAACCCAAGTTCATCATTTTTGTAGTTATCTATATAATCAAAAACAATCTTTGCTAAACTATGATTTTGTGGATTTGAATAGATTAAAATGGAATTTTGTAAGGTATGCGAAATAGCTTGGAATTTTTTATATAAATCTTTTTCGTTTTGATACTCGTAGCTTGGGTATAAATAATATGAATTACTAGTTCCACCTATCTTTTTTGTAAAAAATGTTTTTATGGTGTCTAATGAAGTTCGTGATAGTCTTGGAGTACTAAGAAGCCTCCCGTTCTCAATTTTAAAATCAATAGCCAAAGTTATATGGTCACTATCCTTAAAATTGGAACTTTTAATCATAGCCTTAACATCGTCATCACTTAACAGGTTGCCAATTTTATAGAGTTTATGAGCTAATCCCATATTTTATTTTTACCTTAAGTATTTTAGTTAATTTTACGGCCATTTTACTTAAATATTTCTAAAATTATTCTAGATTTGAAATCAAAATAAGATTAAGGCATTAAGAGGCATATTTTATTGTGATTCAAAAACTAATTGCAATAAATACTGAACTCTATCTACCCCAAATTTATGTCAAATATTTTAACATCTACGATAGGGCTAAAAATATACACAAAATGCACACTATAATGCAGATTAAAGAATAAGGTCTCCCGTTGGGATTTAAAATTATTGTTTTAAAGGTTGCGACCTTATTCTTTTTGCTTTACAACTTCCAAAACCCCTACTCCGTAGTTCATGCACCCGCTTCCAGCACCCGTACCAAGGATCAAATTGATTAGTTCTGCATTAGCTACAATTTTCCATCTTGCTTGCCACGCATATACCGGCTCGCGGTTGTTGCCGTAATAGAATTTCGCAGATTCACCCGGCTTTTGCCACAATAAATTTAATTCCATTTCGCCATCATATTTTTGCCCCATAATCGTTTCAAATCGCTGTAAAATATTCGTCTTCATCATCTCTAAATGCCTACTATCTTGCGGCTGCAAATAAACCTTATGCCCCAAAAGCCCACTTACTGCGCACGCCACGTAGCCTTGCACAATAGATTCGTTCTCGCAAATTTTATGATTTTTCGCTTCGACGGTAGTTTGCGTAAATAGAATTTCACCCAAGCTTAGCCCATCTTTTAGCACTGCTAGCGCGATTTTACGTTCAAACTCCAGCTCGCATGAAGCAAATCGCACGCGCAAGTCCTCTCCTCGCAAGATAAAATCAAACACCGTGCGTTTAAAAATTTTACCGCTTGATTCGTGCCTATATCCTACGTGCTCTGAAGCCGGCAGATAGCGATAAAGAAAGCCCTGAATCAGCTGCGAGAGAGATTTTGTGATTTTTAGATTTTTAGTTGGTAATTTTGCGTTGATGATTAGCATTTGCGCTCCTTTGCGCGGTAAAATTCTACCCAAGGTTCGTGTAAACCTTGGGCAAATGAGTTCTAAGTGAAATTAAAATCCTATCTCTTTGATATCGGCAAACTGCAAAAACGCGCGATAAATTTGTCCGATATTTGCGATACGATTTGCGCGTATCGCGGCATCCTTGACGTTTATCATTACGTTATCGAAAAAATCATCAATCACGCCTTTAAGCCCAAATAGCGAGCGCAAATACCCACTCACGTCGTTTTCGTTGAGCTTAATCGCCCTGAACGCCGCATTTAGCGCACGCTCAGCGTCGTGTTCGAATAGATTTTCGTCCACCGCGTCTATTTTTTCGTCCTTGATGATATTGGCTAGGCGCTTAAAAGTTGCGAAATTTTCCCCGAAATCCACTGCTGCTGCGATCTCGCCCAGCGCCTTTATGGCCTTGCTTAGTCGTAATAGATCGTTTTCGCCGCTTGCGATGCACGCCTTGATCACGGACGGATTTATCTCATCAAAAATTCCGTATAATCTATCTTTCATAAAATCCAGCAGCTTAGAAATGTCAAATTTCTTATAACTTGGCGCCAGCTTTTGCGCCAGCGCATTCGCATCAAAACTCAATCCTTGATTTAGTAAAATTTTAATTAGCCCCGTAGCTGCGCGGCGAAGCGCATACGGATCTTTATTGCCGCTTGGAACTTTATTGATGCTAAAAAGCCCCAGGAGCGTTTCAAATTTCATCGCCACAGCGATTACGCTACTAAATACACCGCTTGGCAGCTCGCTATCCTCGCCACTAGGCAGATATTGCTCGCGTATCGCGCGGCATACATGATCTGCCAGTCCAGTGTATGCGGCATAGTAGCTGCCCATAATGCCTTGAAGCTCGCTAAATTCGCCCACCATCGTGCTGCTAAGATCTGCTTTACTAAACATTACGGCATTTTCCACATCCCGCGCAAAATCCTTTTTGCCGATCTCCGCCTCAATCTGCGTAGCATAATCCGCGCTCAGTGCCTTTGCTACGGCTAGCTCGCGCACTTGCTTATCATAAACTGAGCCAAGAGCTTGCATATAGGAAATTTGCTTAAGTTTTTCAGGGTTAAATTCCACTTGCAAATCGCTCTTCCAAAAAAACATAGCATCGCTTAGGCGCGCGCGTAAAACTTTTTCATTGCCGCGTACCACTAGCTCGTCATCATCGGTGATCGCATTGCTAACGACAACGAAGTGATTGCTTAAGTTTTTACCCTCGAAAACGGGAAAATAGCGCTGATTCTCCTTCATCGAAGTGATGATGACCTCTTTTGGTACGCTTAAAAAATCTCGCTCAAAACTGCCTAGTAGCGCCGTCGGATACTCGGTAATCGCCGTTACTTCATCTAGCAACGCAGGATCGACCTCGATCTTAAAGCCATGCTTTTTTTCGAGATTTGCAAACTCGCTTAGAATTTTATTCTTTCTTTTTTGCTCGCTTAAAATTACGCCGTTACGCTCCAGCAGTGCAAAATAATCTGCGGCGTCTTTAAATTTAATCGCTTCGTAGCCAAATTTTCGGTGCGGAAAAAATGCAGCCGCGCTTCGCACGCCATAAATTTCAAAATCTACGTTCTCTCCGCCCAAAACGCAGGCTATGCTTCTTATTGGACGGATAAACTCAAACTCACCGCTACCCCAGCGCATTGCGCGTCCAAAATTTAGCGATCGTAAAAACTCCTCTATCATTTCGCCTAGAATTTCGCGGCTATCACGCCCCTTTTGCACCGCAGCGTGGTAAAGCACCTCTTTGCCGCCTATCTGCCGAAATTCCAGCTCGCTTTCGCTTATGCCGCATTTTTTAGCGAAACTTAGCGCCGCAGGGCTCCACGCGCCGTCTTTAAGCGCGACGGATTTTGGCGCGCCCGTGCTTACGATCTGCGCATCATCGCCGCGTTGTGGAAAATCCTCGTGAAATAGCACGAATCTACGCGGGCTAAATTCGAAGCGAAAGTCACTATTTATGCGGTTAGCCTCAAGTACCGCGCGCCATTTTAGCGCGATATTCGCACGCTCTTTTAAAAACGGGATCGCAGGCAGCTCCTCGACCCCAATCTCAATGAGTAGTTCCATCTTTATCCTTTTTTCGTTGATTTCGTTTTTCGTTTTTCTCCATCATTTCGCGGTTAAATCCTACGATCATAAATATCATAAAAAGCACGAAAAGTGCGGTTATAACGGCGTGTATCATTCTACTATAAATTCCTTTTGCCCTTTATAAATCGTAAAATAGGCATTTTTAAATTCTAAATTTTTGCCGTTTTGTACAGGAGCGCTTTTGCGAAAAATTCTAAACTCTCCCGTGCTTTTTAGATCAATTATGCCGTCCTTAACGTCGCCTTTGATCGTGCTTATCACATCTCCTGCGCGCAGCTGCCGTACCGATGCGCTAGGCAAAACGTATGGCGCGATAGAGCCTACGTTGCCGCTTCTAGCTACGATCTCAAAATCGTCGATTTCAAAGCTTTGCTTATAAAATTTCGTCTTTTTTACTAGCAGATCGAGTTTATTGCCTAGCTGCAGCCCGCTGCCGCCATAGACAAAAACTCCGCTTCCATCTTGAGAAATCGCAAAGCCGTGGCGGTTTGTAAAGCTCACGACTACGCCTTTTATCAGCACAGGCTCGCTTATAATGCGCCCGTAAAACTCCTCTATCGTGACGGTCTTTGCGGAGCTAGCGGTATTTTTAGCTAAAAATTCTTGCTTTTTCGGCATAGATTTTAAAGCACCATCGTCCGTCAGAATGAAGCTAATCGGAAAATGATCGGAAGCGGTAGAGGATTTAGCAACCACGAAGCTGTCCTTTTTATATCCCGGCTCGCTACTAAAAAAATCGTCGCTAAGCAAGATATGATCGAGCACCGCGCCGCTTTCATGAGACTCACAAGAGCCAAAATGCTTTAGCTGCGAGCAGGGATGCAGCGCCCACAAATCACTAAATCCATCGCGCTCGATAAGCTCGTTTAGTAAAGAATTTCGCCCGAAATTCGTATTAAAATCTCCCGCTACGATAGCGCGTTGGTGCCCTTGCAAAACCTCGCGTAAAAAGGCGAAATTTCGCTTGCGCTCGCTTAGCGGATTACGAGCAGAGAGCATATGCACGACATAAAAGCTAAAATCAGCGCCGCCAAGCGCAAAATCAGCGCGCAAAATATCTCTAGTTTTAAGCTCTATCGGGCGGTAGGTTTTTTGAAATTTTATCGGTATGCGCGACATCACCGCCACGCCCGCAGGTGCAGTCTGCGCGCGCGAAAATTTATAAAAGCTGTAGCCCGCCTTCTGCGCAAGCGCTTTTAGCACGGCTTCGTTTTCGATCTCTTGCAGCCCCAAAATATCGGCATTAAGCGCGCTTATCTCATTCGCTATCTCTTGCAGCTTGCGCTCGTATTTTTGCTCGCTCCAGCCTCCACGCCCGATCTCAAAATCCGCGTACTCCGTGCCGTCGTTTACGCCGTCGAATAAATTTTGCACGTTAAATGATGCGATCTTGAGCTCCGCCGCACTCGCGCCGCAGAAAAACGCCGCAAAAAGTAGAGCTAAAACTCGCAAACCGCGCTCCTAAAGTCAAATTTATCGATATTTTGGCGGATCGCTTCGTAGGTTACGATACCCACGCTGGTGGCTAAATTTAAACTGCGCCCCGCCCCGCTCATCGGGATCGTGAT
>CAUUSU010000090.1:0-5991 GCA_963547835.1 uncultured Campylobacter sp. | reverse complement strand
ACGAGCTCGAACGAAATTTTATCAAACGACATCCTAGGCGTGGCGGATTGGTTCATGGTAAGCGACGTGGACACTCTGCAAAGCGAGGAGGCTCTGGCGGAGTTTAAGATAAACGACGAAATTTTCCGCCTCGTAAAATCATCGAAGCACAAATGTCCGAGATGCTGGAAATTTAACGCAAAAGAGCCTGATGAGCTCTGCCCGCGCTGCGCGAAGGTCATGCATGCTCGCTAGCCCCATAAGTCTCGGCTTCGTATTTTTTACGATCGCGCTGATCTGCGTAGCAACGGGCGTGGGGATCTATTTCGTGAATAAATTTAAGGATGGCAGATGATAAGTTTGAAAGAGGCTCTAAAGCTGAGCGGGGATGAAATTTCGGCGCTTAGAGCGGAGCTAAAGGATAAAATTTTAAAAACCAAAGAGCTCGGCGCCTACGTCGAGCAGCTCACGGGCGAGGCTCTAAACATCAGCGGCGAGGGCGTGCCGATCGCGATCAAAGATAACATTCAGGTAAAAGACTGGAGCGTTACCTCGGCGAGTAAAATTTTGCAAGGCTACGTAGCGCCATACGACGCGACGGTGATCAAAAAGCTACGGAAGCGCGGCCTGGCGCCGTTTGGACGAACGAATATGGATGAGTTTGCGATGGGAAGCACGACCGAAAGCTCATTCTACGGCAAAACTCTCAATCCGACCGATCACTCGCGCGTACCCGGCGGCAGTAGCGGCGGAAGCGCGGCTGCCGTAGCGGCAAATATCGCCGTAGCCGCGCTCGGAAGCGATACGGGCGGCTCGATCCGCCAGCCGGCGGCATTTTGCGGCTGCGTAGGCTTTAAGCCGAGCTACGGCAGGGTCAGTCGCTACGGGCTTGCAGCGTATTCGAGCAGCCTCGATCAGATAGGACCGATCACGCGCAGCGTCGAGGATGCGGCGATTTTATACGACATCATCGCAGGCTGCGACGAGATGGACAGCACGAGCTACGCGGGCGCTTACGAAAGCACCGCGGATAAGCTAAACGCCGATCGCAAGCTTAAGATCGCCGTTATAAAAAACTACGTAGACGAGGCCTCGCAGCAGGTCAAAGAGGCTTTAAATTTAACTATAGAAAAGCTAAAATCCTTCGGGCATGAGATCGTTTATCGCGATCTTTGCAGCTCTAAATACGACATCGCGACCTACTATATCATCGCAACCGCCGAGGCTAGCGCAAATTTAAGCCGCTACGACGGCGTGCGCTACGGAAACCGCGCGAAGGCTCTAAATTTAAAAGAGCTCTACGCCAACACCCGCGGCGAAGGCTTCGGCGACGAGGTCAAGCGCCGCATGCTTCTAGGCACCTTCGTGCTAAGCAGCGGTTACTACGACGCGTATTACATAAAAGCGCAGAAGGCAAGGGCATTCATCAAAAGCGAATATGAGGAAATTTTAAAAGACGCCGATTTGATCTTTATGCCGATCGCGCCGGGCGTGGCGTATAAATTCGGCGAGCTTAGCGATCCTCTTCGCGCATATCTTAGCGACATCTACACGATCGGCGTAAATTTAGCGGGGCTTCCCGCAATCTCCGTGCCGGTAGCGAAAAACAAAGAGGCTCTTAATATCAGCGCGCAGCTCATCGGGCGCGCCTACGACGAACAAACGGTGCTGGACGGCGGCTTGAGTTTAGAAAAAATCGTGAAAGGATAAGTATGAAGATTGTCAAAAAGGCTCTGACCTTCGAGGATGTTTTGTTGGTACCGCAATACTCTGAAATTCTGCCCAAAGAGGTCGATATCAGCACGAGTTTTACGAAAAATATCACGCTAAATACCCCTCTCGTGAGTGCTGCGATGGATACGGTCACCGAGTACCGCACCGCGATAATGATGGCGCGCCTCGGCGGCATCGGCGTAATCCATAAAAATATGGACGAGGACTCCCAAGCCAAGATGGTTCGCCGCGTAAAAAAGAGCGAAAGCGGCGTCATAATCGATCCTATCTCGATCAAGGCGGACGCCACGATCAAAGACGCTCTCGATCTGATGAGCGAGTACCATATTAGCGGCATTCCCGTTATCGACGACAACGGCGTGCTGATTGGGATTTTAACCAATCGCGACTTGCGCTTTGAAACCGACACCGCCGCGCTTGTGGGCGAGAAGATGACCAAAGCTCCGCTAATTACCGCTCCAAAGGGCTGCACGCTTGATGATGCGGAGAAAATTTTTAGAAACAGTAAGGTAGAAAAACTTCCGATAATCGACGCGAACGGCCATTTAGAGGGGCTTATTACGATTAAAGACCTTAAAAAGCGCATCGAATATCCAAGCGCTAATAAAGACAAATTCGGCCGCCTTCGCGTCGCCGCGGCGATTGGCGTAGGCCATCTGCAAAGAGCCGAAGCTCTCGTCAAGGCTGGCGTAGATGCGCTTGTGATGGACTCTGCGCACGGACACTCCAAAGGCATTATCGACACGCTTAAGGAGCTGAAGCGAAATTTTGACGTGGACGTAGTAGTCGGAAACGTCGCAAACCCCGCCAGCATAAAAGATATCGCAAACGCAGGAGCTGATGCGATTAAAGTAGGCATCGGCCCGGGCTCGATCTGCACTACGCGCATCGTAGCGGGCGTGGGCGTGCCGCAGTTTACCGCGATCAACGATTGCGCGATCGAGGCGGCTAAATTTGGAATTCCGATCATCGCAGACGGCGGCATCAAATACTCGGGCGACATCGCCAAAGCCCTAGCCGCGGGCGCAAGCTCGGTGATGATGGGAAGCTTGCTCGCAGGCTGCTACGAAACTCCGGGCGAGCTCATTACGTTTCAAGGCCGCCAGTACAAAACCTACCGCGGTATGGGATCTCTTGCGGCGATGCAGAAGGGAAGCTCGGATCGCTACTTTCAAGACGGCACCGCAAAAGAAAAGCTCGTGCCCGAGGGCGTCGAGGGGCGCGTGCCTTACGCGGGTATGTTAAAAGACGTGATCTTTCAGCTACTAGGCGGCTTACGAAGCTCGATGGGATACTGCGGCAGCAAGGATATCGCGACCTTTCAGCAAAAGGCTGAATTCGTCGAGATCACGAGCGCAGGCCTTAAAGAAAGCCATGTCCACGACGTCATCATCACGCAGGAAGCGCCGAATTACCGAGTAAATCAGTGATCCTTCAAAGCAAAATTCAAAATTTCGACGAGCCGCTCTATCTGGAGAGCGGCCGCGTCTTTTCCAACTTCAAGCTCGCCTATGAAACCTACGGCGAGCTAAATCCGGATAAATCCAACGTCATCGTCATATGCCACGCTCTAACGGGCTCCGCGCACGCCGCGGGACTTTACGAGGGCGACGTTAAGCCCGGCTGGTGGGACGGGCTCATCGGCGATCATAAAGCGGTCGATACGACGAAATTTTTCGTCATCTGCATAAATATCCTAGCTTCGCCTTTCGGCTCGACATGCCCGCTTGATGTCGATGAAAGCAGCGGCCGCGAGTACCGCTTGCGCTTTCCGGTAGTGGTCGTCTCGGACGTCGTGCGCGCGCAGATGATGCTTTTAAAGCGCCTCGGCATCGCCCGCGCCCGCGCCGTTATCGGCGGCAGCTTGGGCGGCATGCAGGCGCTGTGCTATGCGATCGAATATCCTGAATTTGCGGATGAAATTTTCGTACTCGCAAGCACCTACGCCACGCAGCCTTGGGCGATCGCGTTTAATAAGATCGCGACCGAGGCCATCTTGCGCGATCTAAATTTTAAAAACGGCAACTACGATAAAAATCTGATCGCCGAGCACGGACTTGACGGCATGGCGGTGGGACGCATGGCGGGGCATATAAGTTTTTTAAGTCCGAGCTCGATGCAGGATAAATTCGGGCGCAACTACGTTGAAACCGACGGTCTTTACGAGATTAACGGGCGCTTTCAAGTGGATCGTTACCTTGAATACAACGGCGAAAATTTCGCGCGCAGGTTCGATCCGCTGTGCTATCTCTACATCGCCAAGATGATGAATATATTTGATTGCACGCGCCACTACGGCAATCTCAAAAATGCCTGCGCGCAGATCAGATCGCGCCTGCACCTCATCTCTTTCAAAGGCGACGTGCTTTTTCCGCCGGGGCTAATGAAAGAAATTTACGATGCGATGAGCGATCTAGGGAAAAAGGATCGCACGAGCTACGCGCAGATCGACAGCGACTACGGCCACGACGCGTTTTTGGTCGAGATAGAAAAATTTGATTACATCATAAAAAGGATTTTGGATGAGTTTTGAGGAAAAAATGGAAAAAATTAACGCGCTTTTAAAAAGCCTAAACGACAAGGATCTAAGCCTAGAGGAGAGCGTGAAGCTGTATAAACAAGGCGTCGCGCTGCTAAAAGAGGCGAAGGAAATTTTAGAAAACGCCAAACTCGAGGTTGCCGAAATAAACGCACCCGAGCAGGCTTAGGGGGCGACGATGATAAATGTATGCGTTTTACAGCTACCGACGCTTTCGATGAGCGAAAATCGGATCGATTACTATATGAAGGTCGCCAAAGATAACGGCGCGCGGATCGTGCTGCTGGGCGAATATGAGCTAAATTCCTTCTTTAGCGAGCTTAAAAAGATGCCCCGCTCTATTGCCTGCGAACAGAGCGAGCATAAGCAGGAGCTGATGGCGCGGCTTGCCGCTAAATACGACCTACATATCGTAGCGCCGATAATCAGAGCCGCTAGCGGCGCGATTTTGAGGCAGGCGGGCATTTTCGGCGGCGCGACTCAAAAAAGCGTGAGCGGCGAAAATTCCGTAAGCCTTAAAGGCGAGCAGGGTTGCAAGGGCGAGCTAAATTCCAAAAGCGAGCAGAGTTCCAACGGCGGCCTAAATTCCGAAGGCGCTTTAAATTCTAAAAACGAGCAGAGTTCCAAAGGCGGCTTAAGCTCCTGCGGCGCGCACGCTTTAAATTTCAAAGCCGCAAATTCCGCAGACGGTTTAAATTTAAGCGCTTCGATCCCGAGTAACTCGAACGCTTCAAATTTAAAAGCCGAAAGCCAAAAGGACGCGGGCGAAGAGGAGATCTTTTGCGCGAGCGAAAACGAGCCCATCTGGGTGAAATCCTGCGCGAAATTTTCGCCCTCGGAGGTGAAATTTTACGATCAAAATATCCTGATGGACTATCCGCACTGGAACGAGGAGAGCTTTTTCGCCAACCGCAAAAGCCGCAAAATAGGTAAAATTTCGCCGATGATCTTTAGCGAGGGCGGCGTAAAATTCGGCGTGTGTTTCGGCTACGAGGCGCATTTTGATGCGTTTTGGCGCTATTTTATGCAAAAAAACGTCGGCTGCGTGCTCGTGCCATGCGCTTCGACCTTCGAAAGCGGCGGGCGCTGGCGCGAGCTTTTGAAGATGCGTGCGTTTACGAACTCGCTCTACGTCATCCGCGCCAACCGCATCGGCGAGGCGAAATTCGGAGGGGAGGAGTTTAATTTCTACGGCGAGAGCTTCGTCGTAACCCCCGGCGGCGAGATCGCAAACGAGCTGAAAAACGAAGAGGGCGTGCTGATGTGCGAAGTGGACGCGGACGAGATCGCTGCGGCGCGCGGGCTGTGGAAATTCCGCAAAAATCTAGTCAGCAGGGGGCTTTTATGAACTACTTTCACAGACAGATCCAGCTTTGGGGCGAACAGACGCAGCGCGCGCTTGCGGACAAGCGTATCCTGATCATCGGCGCGGGCGGGCTTGGGAGCAGCCTTTCTTACGCTCTGGGCGCAAGCGGTATCGGGCGGATCAGCGTCGTGGATTTCGACACGGTGGCGCTTCACAACATCCACAGGCAAATTTTATTCACGCTCGAAGACGAGGGCAAATTTAAAGCGGATGTCTTTAAAAGCCGCACGGAAAGCCGCTACGACGGCGTGAGCGTGGAGGTGCACAGGAGCCGCGCGGAGGAATTTTTTGCTAGCGCGACCGCCTCGGGCGAGAAATTTGATCTGATTTTGGATGCGACCGACAATCTCGCCACGCGCGCGCAGATCGATGC
>CAUUSU010000089.1:0-5992 GCA_963547835.1 uncultured Campylobacter sp. | reverse complement strand
GATTTCGAAAACGCCGCGCGATACATCGTGCTTACCGGCAACGAAGCGGTCGATAACGCAAGTATCGCGGCTCTTGAAAATCTGCGTGTAATCTTACAAAGCCCAATCAGCCTTGATATTGCCAAATACTGCCTGCCCGAGTGCTACAAGAGCGAGCTTAGCTGGAGCATAAACGCACGCAGCTTGCAAAACTTCCTCGCTTTGCGCTCTAGCAAGGCGGCACTTTGGGAGATCCGCGAGCTTGCGGGTAAAATTTACGAAGCTCTGCCGCAGGAGCATAAATTTATATTCCAAAGCTGCATGGCGAGCGGCGAGAAGACGCAGGGCGAGGAGTAGCGAGCGAAGTAAAATTTTGATATAAGAGGGCTACGATGATAAAACTTACGCAGATGAGAGCGGCTTTTGAAAAAGAGGAGCCGAACGCGCTTTATCTGAGCTACTTAGGATGGGTAAAAACCCTGATTCCGTTTTGGAGGCAGGCCGCTGCGAGGATCGCGGAGCTAAGCGGCACGGCGGATGAAAAAAGAGACAAGCACCTGCGAGCTATCGACAATTCTTTGCAGCTGATGCAAGCTTGGCGATTTAAAAAGATAAAATACGTGCAGGCAAGAAGAAAAGAGATCGATAGCGCCATAAGTTTTATTCGAAACGGTGCCTTAACGCAGCAGGCATACAGATACGCCTTTGCGCCGGTCTGCAGAAATTTAGCGAGCATTTTGCGTAGCTTTTTATACATTTCAACTTTCGGCTATTCGGACGAGCAGCTTCCGACCGTATTCGCTCAAAAAATTTACGGCATTGCGTTGTGCCATACCCTCTTTCCTTTCGATACGGGCGATTTTGTGTATTATTTGCCGCGAGAGAAATCTATCCACACCGAAAATCCTGCCGATTTGGATAACTGGCATTTGATGATGAGCGAGGCAGGCAAGGCTTTGAATATCGCGGAGCTCACCAAAGAGGTAAATAATCAGGCTCGTAAAATTTACGAAAACCGCAAAACGCCGTTTGAATGGAAATATGACGATGGGGTTTGGAATTTGGAATTCGAAAATATTTCTAAAAGGCTGCACTATGCGGGCTTGTGGGCTTTTGTAGGTCTGAATAAAGCAGAATAAAAGGCGCGCAAAATTTAAATCGCTTCTGAAATTTCATTCGCGGGCGGTAAAACTTTTGCGAGTTTTTAATGCGGGTAAAATTTAAAATTTATTTGAGCGGGTTTTTTTGGTAGCCTGCGGTATAAATTTTAGCCGTCGCGCATTTTGCGACTTGCCGCGCCGAGAATTGCAGCGGTGGCAAACCGAAAGCTCATAGGCGAGCAATAAATTTAAAGGACGGATCATGAAAAATCTAGCGCTTGTGATGTTTAGCGGACAGACGCACCTCGATTTTGTGGGATTTTACGATTGTATGCTAAGGCTCAAAGCCGTCCGCCCGCAGCTTGAGATGAGGTTTTGCTCGCGCGAGCGACAGGTTTCGGACAGCGGCGGCCTTACGATCGATGCGGGCGAGATCACGACGGATCTAGGCGGCTTTGATGCGGTTTTTGTGCCCGGCGGTATGGCGACGCGCCGCCTTAAAGACGATGCGGGCTTCATCTCGTGGCTCGCGACCGCGCGCGATGCGAAGTATAAGTTTAGCGTTTGCACCGGTTCGCTGCTTCTGGGCGCGGTGGGGTTTTTGCGAGGTAGGCGCGCGACCACGCATCCGTTTTGCTATGATCTGCTGGCGCCTTACTGCGCGGACGTGGTGCACGAGCGGCTCGTGCGCGAAAGCCTGCCCGAAGGAGGCGAGATCATCACCGCAGGCGGCGTGAGCAGCTCTATAGAGCTTGGACTTTGCGTGATTGAAAAATTTGCAGGCGTCCAGGCGCGAGAGGCTGCCGCTGCGGCGATGGATTATCCGTATTACGACCTTAGAGGCAAGCTCGTGCGATGAAATTTTAAAGCGGCTAAGATCGGCGGCGCGCTCTATAAATACCGTAGCAAATTTATAAAATAGAGGAGAAATTAAATCATAATGCAAACAATAAAGATATTAAAAACATTGTGGAAAGTCATCAAGATTGTCATACTCGCAGCATTGATATTACCGTTTGCGGCATTGATATTGTTTGTTTTATTTATAGCATTTTTATTCTCGCCCCTTAATACGGATTTTTCATATATAGAAAATAAAAATTTGGCTAAATTTGAAGCCTTAACAAATACAAAGGGAGAAACTTTACTTATCTATCGCAAAAAAAGTCCTCCTTTATCGTGTAGTGAAAAAATACAGACTTGTATCTGTTACGCGCATTTTATAAAGGCGGATAAGCCTTTTACTTTGACGCAACAAAAAATGTTGCAAGAGGGCTACGAGTTTGTTTCCGAGTCTGACTGCATAGCTGAAACTACAAATTTGCATGAATTTAAACTATCGTGGGCGATGCCGTCTTATTATTATGCCGGCAGTCGGGAGTATTTGATATATGGTTCAATCAAAAATTTAAATATAACGGCAATAGTGAACGATAAAAGGCGAATATGGCACAAAAAAGAGCACGAATCGGGACAACCGAGCGATTATGATCACGAGGTTATTTTTTATCCGGAACTTAATATAATTCAAATAAATAAAATGGGGTATTAATAGTGTGCGCTAAATTTACTTACGACCGATTTAATATAACGTTGCGAACTAAATTTAAAAGCCTTTAGGATAAAATTTAAAGATTTGAAAGATTGGACTTTAGTCTTACGGACGTTTATCGAAGTAGATAAAATAACGATATAATGGGTTTTACATAAAATAGGAGATCACAAAGACAGCATGAAACTGGCTCAAATTTTATCGCTGCTTTTGCATATAGCTTTCGGGTCACTTATAGGTTAAAATTTAGAGATAATAACCCGTGGGAGTTTGCAATCGCGCTTTTTGCCTACGCGATTTTGTTTGCTTTTTGCCGCGAGAGCCTGCTTAACGATAATAAAAAGACGATCGCCATGCTGTTTTTGATGGCGCTTTTGATCGTGATCGTGTAGCGGCGCCTACAAATCGGCGGGATCGGTTGCGGCGAGAGAGCGCGGGCGATTTGCCTTTGATTGCAGCGGCGCGTGCGAGCGAGACTATTTTTAAAATTTATTGTAAAATTAGAGCGTTAATTTATTAAAATTTAAAGGGTCGGTATGCAGATAAACTTAGACGACGTGAAGATCGAGAGCGGCTGGAAAGAGGCGCTTAGAGAGGAATTTTTAAGCGAGTATTTTGCGAAGATCAAAGAAAACCTGCTCGCCGCAAAGGCGCGCGAGATCGTCTATCCGCCGGGAAATTTGATCTTTAACGCCTTCAATCTCACCCCGTTTGAGCGGGTGCGCGCGGTGATTTTGGGGCAGGATCCCTACCACGGCGCGCATCAGGCGATGGGGCTTAGCTTTTCGGTGCCGCAAGGCGTGCGAATTCCGCCCAGCCTCGTAAACATCTACAAAGAGATTAAGAGCGATCTGGGTATCAGCGAGCCTGATAGCGGCGATCTGAGCTACTGGGCGAAGCAGGGCGTGCTGCTACTTAATGCGAGCCTTAGCGTGGGCGCGAACCGCGCGAACTCGCACAGCGGCTTCGGCTGGCAAATTTTCACCGACGCCGTGATTAAAATTTTAAGCGCGAGGCGGCAAAATTTGGTCTTTATGCTGTGGGGAAATTTCGCCAAAGCAAAATCTGCGCTGATCGATGCGCAGAGGCATCTCATTTTAACCGCCGCTCATCCTAGCCCGCTTGCGGGAGGGGCGTTTTTCGGCTGCAAGCATTTTAGCAGATGCAACGAATATCTGCGCGCGCACGGTCTAGGAGAGATCGATTGGGATCTAAATCACGGCGCAGATTAAATGTATTTTAAATGAAATTTTCGTAAAATGCGCCGCAAAATTTCAAAGGTAAAGAAATTTTAAAAAATGTCGAAAGGAGAAGTGAGCGAATAATATACGACCGGCTTAAGAGGGCTTGCCGAAACGACGCGAATGCGCGGCTAGGCTAAACATTGCAAATTAAAGGAACGATATGAAAAAGATAATTTTGGGAATTTTATTGCTATTTACAAGTAGTGTAGTGGCAAATACCCTATCTGAGATTAGGCAATCGGGCAGTGTGCGCGTAGGCGTATTTGAGGCGCAACCGCCTTTTAGTAAATTTGAAGACGGCAAATTTCAAGGATTTGAGGTGACCCTAGCCGAGGCGCTATCAAAAGATATATTCGGTGGCAAAGCGGGCAAGGTGGAATTCGTGCCCGTAAAGGCTAGTGAGCGTTTAAAAGTGTTGGAAGAAAATAAAGTAGATATGGTGCTTGCGACCTTTACGATCACAAATGAGCGTAAGCAGGTGGTCGATTTTACGACGCCGTATTTCGCAGTAAATATCGGCGTGCTAACCCGCGCGGGCGATAGGATCAAAACCGTATCCGATCTGCACGGCAAACCGATCATAGCCGAAAGCGGCACCACTGGCGAGGCGTATTTTAGAAAAGAGGGCTTTGACGTCATAAACTGCGCTACTGCAAATGAATGCTACAAGATGTTAAAGGAAAATAAGGGCATCGGCTACGCGACCGACAACCTGTTAGTTTTGGCTTATGCCGTCATCGATAGCGATACTGAGGTAAATATCAAGAATTTAGGCCCTTCGGAGTTTTTGGGCGTTGCCGTGCAGAAGGGCAACAAAGAGCTACTGGACTTCTTAAATGGCGAGCTTATCAAGCTAAGCAAAGAGGGCTTTATGAAAAAGACTTACGATGAGACGATAGAGCCGTATTACAAGGGCACTGCGGAGAAAAAATATTTCTTGCTGGATGATCTTTATAGCTTATTTTAGGCGGGCATAGCGGTACGGCTCGTGTGTATTTGCTTGCAGTAAGCATAGCTGTGTGCTCTCGCCAGGTAAAATTTAAAAGGCTCGCATAGCCTTGCTATTTTGTCCGACTTTGCGAGCTTGGTTTAGATTGTAAATTTTACTAACGCGCTGTTGCAGAATTTATAAAATTCCATAGAATTTCGTAGCGGCGCGTTATTTTTATGGCGCTAATAGACGCACAGAATTTTATAGCGAAGCGCTAAAATTTAATGAGAGCAGGCGGAGCTTGATGCAAGGTAGCAAAATTTAAAAAGCTTCTATCATTATGCTTAGAAATTTTAGTTGCGAAATTTTATCGCTAAGCTCGTAATTTAGGGAATAATTTCAGTTTTGGTAAAATGAAATTTTAAGAAAATTTACATTACAATTACGAAAAATTTAAAATTCAAGGAGGAAATTATGAAAAAGTCATTTTTTCTTATTCTATTGTTGGCGATCTTTGTTTTTGCGAATTCATTAAGCGAAATAAAGCAAAGCAAGGTTATCAGAGTAGGCGTTTATGAAAACGAGCCGCCTTTTAGCAAGTCAAGCGATAAGGGCTTTGAGGGATTTGAGGTCGAGCTTGCCAATGCGCTAGCCGGTAAAATTTTCGGTAACAGCGGCGGTCGTATCGAGCTCATACCGGTAACAAACGAAGTGCGTTTTCCGATGCTGCAAAACAATCAGGCAGATATGATAATCGCGGCTGCAAGTATCACTGAAGAGCGTAAAGGCAGCGTGGATTTTTCGATGCCATATTTTACGGTAAATTTGGGAATTTTAACGAAAAAAGACTCAAATATTCACAAAATAGGCGATCTGATGGGCAAAAAGATCGGCGTCATCCGCAAGACCACCGGCGAGGCGTATATCAAAAAGGACGGCGGTTATAATGTTTCTTATTGCAACGATTCGGTTGATTGCTATAGGAGATTAAAAAGTGGCGAGATCGACGGGTATTGCAACAACAACCTTTTTGTAATGGTCTATCCGATCGTAGATCCTGCAGTCGAAGTCAATATCAAAAATTTAGGCGATAATGTATTCTTGGGCGTCGCGGTGCAAAAGGGTAACGCGGAGCTGCTAGAAGCGATCAACAAAGGCTTGATCGCACTTAGCAAAGAGGGCTTTT
>CAUUSU010000088.1:0-6012 GCA_963547835.1 uncultured Campylobacter sp. | reverse complement strand
TCCTCGCTTACGATCTCGTAGATCACGCCCGCGTTTTTGATAAACTCCTCCACGCGCGCGACGTGAGCGGGCTCTACGTTGATCACGAGGCTTCCGACGACGTTTTTATCGAGGCGCTCGAGCTTGCCCCAAACGATGTTAAAATTTATCTCCAAAGCGCGTGCCATGTGCGTGATCACGCTGTCAAACGCGACCGCGGGCGGGAAAAAGAGCCTGATATTCACGCCACTTGCGGGTAACACCTCCTCCTCGCCCAAAAACTCCTTCATATTCTCATCCGGGTGCAGAAACAGCGAGACGATATCGCCCGAGTTGCTCACGCGCCCGCCCTTAAGCAGGATTGCTCGCTGCGCGATGCCCTTTACGACCTCCATCTCGTGCGTGACGAGCACGATCGTAATGCCTAGCTCGCGATTGATGCGGCGCAGAAGCGATAAAATTTGCGCGGTAGTGTTGGGATCAAGTGCCGAAGTCGCCTCGTCGGATAGCAAAATTTTAGGGCTTAATGCAAGCGCGCGCGCAATCGCCACGCGCTGCTTCTGTCCGCCGCTAAGCTCGCTGGGGTAGGCATTTGCTTTATCTGCAAGCCCCACGAGCTTCAAAAGCTCGGCAACGCGGCGCTTCGTGTGATCCTCGGGATGGCCCCAAAATGCTAACGGCGTGGCAACGTTTTGCGCGACGCTGCGGCGGCTCATAAGCGCAAAGTGCTGAAAAATCATACCGATATTTTTACGCAGCTCGCGGATCTGCGCGGCGCTTAGCTCTCTTACCTCCCTGCCCTCTACTTTAAGGCTTCCTTCTTGATAGTCCTCAAGGCCGTTTACGCAGCGCAGCAGTGTGCTTTTACCCGCGCCGCTGCGACCGACGATGGCAAAAATTTCGCCCTGTTTCACCTCCAGGCTCACATCGTCGATCACACAGGTTTTACCATAAAATTTCTTTAAATTTTCTATCTTTATCACTCAGATTTCCTCGTTCATAATTCCGCTGAAACGCCCCCGAAATTTATAAAATTTCGCGCCTTAGTTCATCGGCGCTCTTTGGCGAAAGAAGCGCCGGAGCGATGTCAAATACGCTAAATGCGCCGCTTTGGCCCTTTTTTGCTAGGCGGTACGTCGCGCGGGCGTAGGCTACGAGCACGCTTGCGGTAAATTCGGGATTTGAATCAAGCTTTAACGAAAACTCGATCAGGTGTTTATTTTCGCCGCGCTCGCCCGTCGCTCCGCTTCGCAAAACAAATCCTCCGTGAGGGATGCCGCCGTGCTCTTTTTTAAGCGTTTCAAGACCCACAAAATGCACGCTCGTGTCGTAGTCGGCGAAGTAGTTCGGCATCGTTTTTATCTCATGCTCGATGCGCGCCTTATCGGCGCCGTCCTGCGCCACGACGTAGCACTCGCGCAGGTGTTTTTCGCGCGTGCTAAGTTTTGGATTTTCACCAGCGCGAACTCGCTTTAAGGCGCTTTCTATCGGCACGGTGTATTGGCGCGCGTCCACGACGCCCTCGATCCTGCGGATGGCGTCGGAGTGGCCTTGGCTCACGCCTTTGCCCCAAAATGTATAACTGCTGCCGCTTTGCAGCACACTCTCGCCAAATAATCTATTTAGCGAAAACAGCCCAGGATCCCAGCCAACGGCGATGATGCCTACATTTCCGCCCGCTTTGGCTGCGGCGTCTACCGCGGCGAAGTGCTCCGGGATTTTTGCGTGCGTATCGAAGCTATCGACGACGTTAAAACTCTGCGCAAACTCCGGCGTCTGCGTCGGCAGATCGGTCGCGCTACCGCCGCAAAGCACCAAAACGTTGAATTCACCCTTGTGCGATAAAATTTTATCCGCGCTAAACACCGGCGCGCCGCATGTTTTTACCTCGCTTGGATTTCTGCGGCTAAAAACGGCCGAAAGCTCTAAATCCTTGCTATTGCGCGCGGCAAGCTCCACGCCGCGACCTAAATTTCCGTATCCCAAAACCGCTATTTTTATTTTTTCGTTCATTTTTTATCCTTCAAATTTTAAAATTTAGCGCGCAAAACGGCGCGCCGCCGATGAAATTTTACCTCAGTAGGAAATAATAAATCACGTATAACCAACTTAAAAATCCGTGGATTATCGCCCACATTATGCTTTTATTGACTCCCCATGATAGTGCGACGGCTATGACCGTGCCTAAAGTAAATCCACCGATACTACCTTTTGACATATTTTTCTCCTTGATTTAAATTTAGACTCAAACGAGCGGACTACTCGCCAAACGCCTTTAGCTCGTCACATACTTTGGCGAATTTTTCCTGCGCGCTTTGCAACCCTTCGCGGTTTGAGGCGACGACGGCAGCTGGCGCGGAGGAGATAAATTTTTCATTGCCAAGCATTGCAGAGAGCTTTTCGATCTCTTTTTGCAGCTTGGCTTTCTGCGCGTTAAGGCGCGAAATCACGCCGCTAAGATCGACCCCCTCAAGCGGCACGAAAGTTTCTAAGCTCTCGCTTACGTCGCGGGCGGAATTTGCGATATTTTGCTGCGTAAATTCCACTTCATCTACCTTTGCTAGCGTTTTGATGTAATCTACGGCGGCGCTTAGATCGACTGCGGATTTGACGTAGGCTTTGGCTACGCGCGCATTGCCGAGCTCGATCGTCGCCTTTGCGCGGCGGATGCTGACGATCGCTTCTATAAGAAGCGAAAATAGCTCCTCGATCCGCTCGTCACGCTTACCCTGCTGCGGGTATCTCATCACCATGATGGAGCGCGCGTCTTGTAGCTTTGTGCCGTTTAGCTCCTGATACAGATACTCGCTTAGAAACGGCATAAACGGGCTTAGCAGCTTCATCGCTTCTTTAAAAATCATCCCTAGCTCGCCTATCGCGGCCTTGTCCGCCTTGCTAAGCTCAATGCCCCAGTCGCAAAACTCGTCCCAAAAAAACTTATAAAGCTCGGTCGCAGCGTCGTTGAAGCGGTATTCGTCCAAATTTTCCCGCACCGCGCCCACGCAGCAGTTAAAGCGCGAAAGCATATATTTGCCGAGGCTCGTTTTGATCCGCGCTGCGTCTAAATCGTCGAATTTAGAGGCGTTTAAAAGCAAAAATTTGCTCGCGTTATAAAGCTTATTCGTAAAATTTCGATATATCAAAAGCTTATCGTCGCTAAGGCGCAGATCGCGCCCCTGCACGCACAAAATCGTAAGCGTAAAGCGTAAAATATCGGCGCTAAATTCATCGATTTTTAGCAGCGGATCGACTACGTTTTTGCTCGATTTGCTCATCTTTTTGCCGTCTTTATCCTTAACCAAGGCATGCAGATAGATGTCGCGAAACGGCAGTTCGCCCATGGCGTTTTGGCACTGAAACATCATGCGCGCGACCCAGAAAAATAAAATGTCAAAGCCGGTAATTAGCATGGTATTCGGATAAAATTCGCTCAAATCCTCCTCAAACCACTTCTCGTTTTTCAGCGCCTCGCCATTGCCCCAGCCAAGCGTGCTGATCGGCCAAAGACCGCTTGAAAACCACGTATCGAGCACGTCGGGATCTTGAGTAAAATTTTTGCCGCCGCATTTTGGGCAGGCATCGGGGCTCTCTCGCTCATCCGCCCACTGATGACCGCAGTCGCAGTAAAACACGGGAATTCTATGCCCCCACCACAGCTGGCGACTGATACACCAGTCCTTCAGCTCGCGCATCCAGGCGTTGAAGCTATTGATCCAGTGCTTCGGGAAAAATTCCGCCGCGCCGGAATTTACCTTAGAGATCGCATCTTTTGCGATATCTGCGCGCACGAACCACTGCTGCGAGATGTACGGCTCGACGACGTTTTTGCAGCGGTAGCAGTAGCCGACTTGATTTTCGTAGTCCTCGATTTTTTCTATAAAGCCCAGCCGCTCAAGCTCTACTACGATCTGATCGCGCGCGGCAAGTCGCTCTAAGCCTTTGAATTTACCGCACTGCTCGTTTAAAATTCCTTTTTCGTCAAAAACGGTGATAAAGCCCAGCTCGTGGCGCTTGCCAACCTCGTAGTCGTTGGTATCGTGCGCGGGCGTGACCTTCACGGCGCCCGTTCCGAAGCTCATATCGACGTATTCGTCGGCGATAATCTCTATCTCGCGGCCGATTAGCGGCAGCACGACTTTTTTACCGATCAAATTTTTATAGCGTTCGTCCGCTGGATTTACCATGACGGCGGTGTCGCCGAAATAGGTCTCGGGGCGCGTCGTCGCAACAACAATAAATTTATCTTGCGCGTCCGCAAAGTAGTAGCGCAAATGATAAAGCTTGCCCTTGTTTTCCTTGTGCTCGACTTCCACGTCGCTTAGTGCGCCGTCGTGCGTGCACCAATTTACCATGTAGTTTCCGCGCACGATGAGCCCCGCGTCGTATAGGTTTACGAAGGCTTTGCGAACGGCATTTTTGAGCCCCTCATCCATCGTGAAGCGCTGTCTGCTCCACGCAGGCGTGACGCCAAGACGCTTCATCTGTTTTACGATCTGCCCGCCGCTTTGCTCCTTCCAGTGCCAAACGTGCTTTAAAAACTCCTCGCGCCCTATCTCTTCTTTTTTGATCCCTTGCGCCAAAAGCTCGCGCTCGACGACATTTTGCGTCGCAATGCCTGCATGGTCTAACCCCGGCTGCCACAGCGTGCGGTAGCCGTCCATTCGCTTGTATCGCGTCATAATATCTTGCAAGGTAAAAGTGAGCGAGTGCCCGATATGAAGCACTCCGGTGACGTTTGGAGGGGGCATCATAATGCAAAAGTTTTTGCCTTTTTGCTGGATATCTTTATTGCCGTCGATCTCGAAATAACCGCGCTGCTCCCAAATTTTATAAAAGCTCTCCTCTACGGCTTTCGCGTCGTAAAAATCTGCCATCTTTAGCCTTTTTTTAAAATTTTAAATTTTGCGATTTTAGCGGAATTTTTGTAAAGCGCTCATTAAAGCGTGCCAATTCTGCATTATACAATAAAATGTAGTATTTAAATATATATATAAATATCGAATTTTAGAATATTTTAGATAAAATTTTAAAAAATCATATAAAAACACTTGACATTAAAAATTCTACCTGCTATAATACCGCGAAATTTTAACCAAAAGGATTAAATATGAAGAAATTTCTTCTCGCTTCGCTTCTTAGCGCCAGCGTCGTCAGCTTCGCTCTTGCCGAAAAAATCGTAGTCGCCGCTACTCCGATACCGCATGCCGAAATTTTAGAGCAGATCAAACCCGATCTAAAAGCCCAAGGCTACGATCTTGAGGTCAAGGTTTTCAACGACTACGTAACCCCGAACCTCGCTACCGATAGCGGCGACGTGGATGCCGGATTTTTCCAGCACGTGCCGTATATGGAGGAATTTAACGCTAATAAAGGCACAAAGTTAAAAGCGACCGTGGGCGTGCATTTAGAGCCGATGGGCATCTACAGCCATAAGATTAAAAATTTAAAAGATCTTAAAAACGGCGCCAAAGTTGCCGTGCCGAACGATCCGACCAACGAAAGCCGCGCACTTGATTTGCTCGTAGCCGCGGGGCTCATCGAAGTTGATCAAAACGCCAAGCTTCGCACGCCGTTAGATGTCACGAAAAACCCTAAAAATTTAGAAATTTTAGAGCTTGAAGGAGCCGCGCTTCCACGCACCCTGGGCGATGTAGATATTGCCGTTATCAACTCAAATTTTGCTTTTAATGCAAATTTAAACCCGATCAAAGATTCGCTATTTTTAGAAAAGGCTGAGGGCAACCCTTATACAAATGTCATCAGCGTTAAAGAAGGCAACGAAAACAGCCCTAAAATCAAGGCGCTAGATAAAGCGATTCAAAGCGAGAAAGTGAAGAAGTTTATCGAGACGCAATATAAAGGCGCAATCATCCCATCGTTTTAACTCCCCTCTTTTTAAAATTCGGCGCAGGATTCGCGCCGAATTTGCTGACATTCGCTATTTTATTTACTATCTTTTTTTATAATTGCGCGAAATTCACCGAATAAAGGAAAAATAATGAAAAGAATTTTATCTTTCAGCTTTGTTGCCGC
>CAUUSU010000087.1:0-6037 GCA_963547835.1 uncultured Campylobacter sp. | reverse complement strand
GCGGCTTGCTCGTAGTTTTCGTTTTGGGCGTATTTGTTCATCAAATTTACGAGCTTTGGCAGCATAGAAAGCGGGTTGTTTAGCGCTGCGATCGCGCCTTCTACGACCTTGGCGTAGTCTGCGGGCGAAATTTTACTGATGAGAGGGGCTTCCGAGTAGCCGATCTGATAGGGCAGATATGCGTCCGTGGCTTTGAGCGCGCTTTTGCTTTGCACGAGCTTAAAGCTCAGCCTAAGCGCATCCAAAAGCTCGCGCGCACCGCGAAAATACGGTCCGAAATACTTGACGTTTTTGCCACGGACGATCTTGCGTGTGATCTCAAAGCGCGGGAAATCCTCGTCCAAATTTACGTAGATGTATGGATAGGTCTTATCGTCGCGCAGCAAGATGTTGTATTTGGGCCTTAGTTGCTTGATGAAGGAGTTTTCCAGTATCAGCGCGTCGGCTTCGCTGGGAGTCACGATGTACTCGAGGTGCACGGCCTCGCTGATCATCTTGTGGATGCGCGGGCCCAGCTTGGGCGAGGGGGCGAGCTCGGGCGTAAACGAAAAATAGCTTTTGACGCGGTTTTTTAAAATTTTAGCCTTGCCGACATAAAGCAGCTTGCCCGCTTTGTCGAAATACTGATAAACGCCGGGCTGGGCGGGCAGCGAGCGGATCTCATCGATTAGCAAAATTTAGCTCCCGTTTGCAAATTTACGCTTTTACCGCTCGCCGTTAAATTTAGTGTAAGGTTCGGTTTTGCGCCGTTTGAAACCGAGCTCTTGGGAGATAGCCGCTTTGCGCTTGATAAAATTCGGCTTACGGGCGTCTGTTGTAAAATTTGAAATTTATCGTTTGCGTCGTCCGAAATCAGGCTCGTCCGCGCCGCCCGCGAAATATGCGCCTTATCAAAAATTTGACCCGCAAGCGCGAACCTTGCCGTGCTATGTAAAATTTGAAATTCGTTGTTTGCATCATCCGAAATCCACCCAAACCGACTTTGCTCTAAAATTTGACTTGCGTTATGCATTTTCGGCCGCTTCTTTTTCCAAATTTTGCTTTATTGCGCGGCGGATGTTTTCAAATTTAGCATAAATTTGCTCGTCTTTGGCTAAATTTACAAACTCTCCTTTAGCCGGCTCGGCATAGGTAAAAATTCGCTTCGTTTCGTAAGGGTCGGTTGGTTTTTTAAATTTTAAACGCTTTGTCACAAAAAATTTAACGTCCGTTACGCGAGCGAGCCTACCGTCAAAATTTACGCTAGAATAGATTTTTAATAAGCCTTTTAACATTTTTATACTACTATCTCTTTTTAATTCCTGAAGTCCGAGCGGATGAAACAGGGCGAAAAACAAGACGCCGTTTTTCTCGTAGCAAAAGGCGATGAGCCTGCGATGATTTAGACTTAAAAGCTTTAGAAATTCCCCGCATTCGCTACGGTTTTTTAACTCTTTATAAGAAGGATTATCAATAATATGTCGAATAATAGTCTTAGCGTCTTTCATAGGGCGATTCTAGCATTTTTTTTGTTAATTTTTATAGCGGGCTGCGGCCACAAGAGTGATCCGTTCTATGAAGCGCCGTCTGAGCCCTCAAGCAGCAAAACCGAAAAGATAAATAAACTATAAATTTAAGGAGAGTAAATGAAAATCGTCGGACTTTTAGGTCTGTTTTTCGCTTTGGCTTTCGGTAGCGGCGACGCTGCGGAATCGCTAAATTTAACGACTACGTGGGTGGGTATAGCAAGCCTAATCATTTTCGTCGTGGGATATTTTTTCATCGCGACGGAGGAAAATTTTCACATAGATAAGGCCAAGCCGGCCATATTTATCGGCACTTTTATGTTCCTGCTCATCGGCCTTTATATGCTCGCAAACGGACTTGACGTGCATTTGCTACAAAATGAGGTAAATCACCTGATTTTGGAGATTTCGCAGATCGTATTTTTCCTCATGGTCGCGATGACCTACATCGAGGCGCTCATCGAGCGAGACGTGTTTAATGCGCTAAAATACAGCCTCGTCTCAAAGGGCTACACATACAAAAGACTCTTTTGGCTAACGGGCGTTTTAGCGTTTTTCATCAGTCCCGTCGCAGACAACCTAACGACCGCGCTCATCCTCTCCACCGTGCTTTTGACGATAGATAAAAATAACGCAAATTTTATCGTGGCCGGCGCGATAAACATCGTCGTAGCCGCAAATGCGGGCGGTGCGTGGAGTCCGTTCGGCGACATCACGACGCTGATGGCGTGGGCTGCGGGCAAGGCTCCTTTTATCGACTTTTTCGCGCTCTTCCCCGCTTCTATCATCGGCTGGCTGGTTACGGCGTTTTTGCTAGTGCGCGTCGTGCCTGCGGGCAGCCCGCACTTTGACCCGGCCGCAGAACCGAAAGTAAGCATCAAAAAAGGCGGCAAAGTCGTCATCGGCCTTGGCATCGTGACGATATTTTCGGCCGTTATGATGCACCAGCTTTTTCATCTGCCTGCGATGTGGGGTATGATGTTTGGCTTCTCGCTTCTTAGCATTTACACCTATATCTACAAAAAAACCAACAAAAACGAAGAGCCGATGCACGTCTTTCACTATATGTCAAAGATCGAAAACAACACGCTTTTGTTCTTTTTCGGTATCCTTGCCGCCGTCGGCGCGCTGCACTTCGTCGGATTTTTAAACTACGCCGTTTCGCTTTATGATAAATTCGGCGCCACTACCGTAAATATCGGCGTCGGCTTCCTATCTGCGATCGTGGATAACGTTCCTGTTATGTCCGCCGTGCTAAAAGCAAATCCTATGATGGGCGCGGATGCGGGCGAAAATTTAAGCCAGTGGCTGTTGGTTACGCTAACTGCCGGTATCGGCGGGTCTATGATTAGCTTTGGCTCGGCTGCGGGAGTGGGCGTAATGGGCAAACTAAAGGGCATCTATACCTTTGGCGCGCATATGAAATACGCATGGACGGTGGTTGCCGGCTACATCGTATCGATCGCGGTTTGGTACGTGCAGTTCGAAATTTTTCACATTTACTTTTAAGGGACGACGATGAATAACACGATAATAGTTTTGGATTTTGGTTCGCAATACACTCAGCTCATCGCTAGACGCCTGCGCGAACAAGGCGTTTATACCGAGATTTTGCCTTTTAGCGCTAAGATCGAAGAGATCAAGGCCAAAAAACCAAAGGGCATAATCCTAAGCGGCGGGCCCGCTAGCGTTTATGCCTCGGACGCATATTTTTGCGACGAGAAGATTTTTAAGCTAAAGGTGCCTATCTTGGGCGTTTGCTACGGTATGCAGCTGATCGCGCACGTTTTTGGGGCACAGGTCGCTCCCGCCTCTCACAAAGAGTACGGCAAGGCCGAGTTAAGCGTGACGAAGACCCATCCGCTCTTTACCGATACGCCTGAAAAACAAATCGTCTGGATGAGCCACTCCGACCTCGTAAAAAACCTACCTAACGGCTTTGAAGCGATCGCGACTAGCGAAAATTCGCCTTATTGCGTATTCGGCGATGAAAAGCGCAAATTTTACGCGCTACAGTTTCATCCGGAGGTGCAGCACAGCGAGTTCGGTACTCAAATTTTAAAAAATTTCGCCAAATATATCTGCGGCTGCGAAAGCACGTGGAATATGGGCAGCTTCGCCAAAACCCAGATCGCTAAAATAAAAGAAACCGTGGGCAACAAAAAAGTACTTTGCGCCGTTAGCGGAGGCGTGGATAGCTCTGTCACCGCCGCGCTTTTGGCTGCTGCGATACCGCAAAATTTGATCCTGGTTTTCGTCGATAACGGACTGCTTAGAACGGGCGAGCGCGAGCAGGTCGAAGCGACTTTTAGAACTAAACTCGGCGTGGAGCTGGTTAGCATAGACGCGAGTAAAACTTTCCTGGAAAGGCTTGCCGGCGTGACTGAACCGGAGAAAAAACGCAAGATAATCGGCGAAACTTTCATCGAAATTTTTGAAAAAGAGGCCAAAAAGCACGATAACGTCAAATTTTTAGCTCAGGGTACGCTTTATACCGATATCATCGAAAGCTCGGTCGCAGGCTCGAGTAAGACGATCAAAAGCCACCACAACGTGGGCGGGCTGCCTGATTGGATGAGCTTTGAGCTAATCGAGCCTTTAAGAGAAATTTTTAAAGACGAGGTGCGCCAGCTCGGCCTTGAACTTGGCCTTTCGCGCGAGCTCGTGTTCCGTCATCCATTTCCGGGCCCGGGCCTTGCGATCCGCATAATGGGCGAGGTAAATACGCCGAGCCTCGAGCTACTGCGCAAAGCCGACGTGATCCTACGCGACGAGTTAAAATCAAGCGGCTGGTACAACAAAACGTGGCAGGCGTTTTGCGTACTGCTAAACGTGCATTCCGTCGGTGTTATGGGCGATAACCGCACCTACGAAAACGCCGTGTGCATACGCGTAGTGGACGCCAGCGACGGTATGACGGCTAGCTTCTCGCGCCTGCCTTACGACTTGCTAGAAAACGTCTCTCGCCGTATCATAAACGAAGTAGACGGCATCAACCGCGTAGTTTATGACATCTCGAGCAAACCGCCTGCAACGATAGAGTGGGAGTAAAAATGGTATTATGCAAGAGATTGTTAAAGAATTAAACAAGTATCCTGAAGGATATTGGGATTTTAAAGGAAAAACAAAAACGGGAATACATAATATAGGAAAGTATCCTGCTACAATGGTTCCGGATATGCAATATGAATTATTGAACATAATTATAAAAATAATTGGTGATAAATATATTACATTGTTAGATCCTTTTTGCGGCTCAGGAACAACTTTAGTAATTGCACAAGAATTAGGGATTGATTCGGTAGGGATAGATATTAATCCTTATGCAGTTTTATTGTCATCTGTAAAAACAAATATGTATGATCAAAATAAGATTTTATATGCGATTGAGAAAATAGAAAATAATTTAAATAGAGGGCAAAGTTTTACGAATTATTGTTTCTATAATATAGAAAAGTGGTTTAGGGAGGACATAATTAGGTCATTGAGCAAAATTAGATATTGTATCAATTTGGAAAATAATGAATCCGTTAGAAAATTTTTCTGGATTGCATTATCTGAAACTATATTTAAATTTAGCAATGATAGAACAAGCACATTTAAGCTACATGTTTTACCAAGAGAAAAAATTAACTTAATACAAGATGAATGTATTGTTTTTTTTGTCAATACGATTAAAGAAAATGCAAAACATTTGAATTATGAAAAGAAAAATAAATCAGATATTGTTTATGGTGATTGCTGTGAAGTTATGAAACACAAACTAAATAAAAAGTTTAAGATAATCTGCACTTCACCACCATATGGCGACAACTCTACGACCGTAACGTATGGACAATCATCAATTCTTTCTCTCAAATGGATGGATATAAAAGATTTATCTTGTGAGTTAGAGACATTAGATAAATATTCAACAATAGACAGAATGGGTATTGGTGGAGAAAAAAGAGTGATTTGCAATACACAGAATATAGAATCACTGAATAATTATTTAAGTAAAATATCTGCAACTAAAAGAGCAAAAGTAATTAATTTTTTTGAAGATTATTATGTTGTATTAAAATGTATGGAAAGTTCTTTGTCTAAAGACGGATATTTAATAATGACAGTAGGAAATCGAAGTATAGATGCAATTAAGCAGCCGCTAGATGAAGTAACAATAGAAATAGCAGAAAAACTAGGACTAAAAGTGATTTCTAAATTTAATAGAAATATATTAAATAAAAAAACACCACTTACACTTTCTACAGCAAAAGATGAAAAAGTAGTAAAGTCTATATCTGAAGAAACGATTTTAATATTCACGAAGTAGGAGGCAATAATGAGATTATCAGTATCTGGGAAAATAATTAAGGAAATTTCAGAAAAGATTCCGAACACGACTTATTCGATGGTCGAGTTGATAAAGAACGCTTATGAAGCGATGGCTACTTATATTGAGATTAATATATATGATAGTGTGATTGAAATCATAGATGATGGTGAAGGCATGAACTTAAGCGACATTCATGATTTGTTAATTGTCAGTCATA
>CAUUSU010000086.1:0-6043 GCA_963547835.1 uncultured Campylobacter sp. | reverse complement strand
CGTAGATCCTCGATCAGCGGCTCGCCCGCAGGCGTGAAGACCGACAAGCCCTCGCAACGAGCGGAATTTTCGTCGCTTTGTGTGACGCAAGCACGCAGATTTGCACTCTCGCCGTCCATGCGCGAAATGAACTCATAGATCCTCTGCACGCTCGCCGCCCACTCCATAATCTGCTTATAATAGTCCATAAACCACGCAAATCCGTCCTGCACGCTGTAAAACGCCGAGCGCGCCTGCATCATGTCGCCAAAGCTCATCGCGCGCGACAAATACAGCGGCAAGCAGGCAAAGATCGGGATTAAATTCGTGATTTTTAGGTAGCTTGCCGAAAAGCATTCGAGGCGAAATTCCGTATTCATGATGCTGCGCCAGTTTTTAGCGATCTCGCCGAAGCTCGCGCGGAAGCGGCCGCGCTCGGCATTCTCTCCGCGCATAAACGCCACGGCTTCTGCGTTTTCGCGCACGAGCAGCAGATCCGAGCGGTAATCGGCTTCAGCACGCTGCTTAGCAAAATTTAACCCCCTAAGCCTGCGCCCGATGAGATGCGTAATCAGAGAACAAAGCAGCGTATAGAGGAGCGCGACGTAGAGCAAAAAGCCCTCGATCTCAAAGTGCATGCTAAAAATTTCAAATTTCAATACCTTCGAGACCTGCCACAAGATCGCGACGAAGGCGATGAGCTTGGCGAGATTATAGACGAGCGATTTTACGAGATCGACGCTTTTTTGCACAAGTAGCAAGCTATCCTCGGCGATACGCTGATCGGGGTTGTCTAGCTTTGCAATTCCCCGGCCTTCGGAAGCTTTAAACGAACCTTTGGCATCCGCTTCGGTTGCGGGGCACCCAGCCCGCGCCCTCACGGACGCCGCACGTTCGTTTAAATTACCCGTATCTCGTCTTGAATATTCTTTAAAATCTTCCTTACGCTGCTGGTTTAAATTTTCGTTCACATCGGTGCCACTCGCCTCGCTTGCAAGATACTCTGCGCGATCGCTCGCAGAGCCCACGCATTCGTTTAAGCCATCCGTATCCTGCTCCAAATATGCTTTAGTATTCTCGGCGTTTTTTGAATTTTTAAAATTCTCGTCACTACGATCGTTTAAATTTTTATTCTCGCTTGCGCCGCTTCGCCCTGCTGCATTTTGCTTCGCCGCGCTCGGTAAAATTTCAAGCCCCTTTGCGTCTCTACGTAAAGCCGCGCTGTCCGCTTCGGCTGCGAAATACTCTGTGCGCTCGTTTAAATTTGCGTCGCCAGGTTTTTCTAAATTTGATCCGCCTGTGGCGCTAAAATTTCCATCAAGGCTCGTGCGGTAGAAGTTTGCGTTGTGTAGCCATTTTCGCTCCATCATCGCGCTTAGCCGCTCGCGCCAGACGATTACGAGCAGTTTGCGAAACCAGCTACCGCAGACGATGAAAAGCACGATGAGCGCCGTGTAGAGCAAAAACTCACCCACGAGCGCAGGGATCAGCTCACCCTTAAGTTCGCTTAGCGCGTCGTAAAAGCGCTTATCCCATGCGTTCATCAGCACGCTGATTTTGATGATAGCGAGGCTAAAACCAAGCGCGAGCAGCAGCAGCGCCCACAGCTTCGCCGCTCCCTCGCCGAACCAGTGCGGACTTAGAATTTCAAAAAATTGCTTTAGCGTTTTCAAATTTTCTCTTTAAATTTTAAAATTTAATGCGAGTTGTAGCGAAATTCCGCGGGATTAAATTTGATCCCGCAAGCTCGCGAGCGTATTTATGCTCGCAAGTCTCTGCGCGTTTAATTCACTTGGAATTTCGCGAAATTAAATTTATCGCCCCTGCCCGCGATCGCCCGGATCGCCCGCGCTAATCAATCTCTAATCGACCAAATCGCGAGTTAAATTTTAATCCCGCGGCTTCGTTCAAATTTTACCCGTCTCGCCATGCGCGGATTGCGATAAATTTAGCTCACGCGCCTTTGCGTACTCGCTCCGCTCGCAGCTTTGCAAGTACAAAATCCGCGCGAACGAATGCAAAATTTAACTGCGCAGCATTATTCGCGCAAAACCTGTCTGCAGACTTCGGCGCACCGGATTGCTCAAGCTTAATGAGCGCCGATCAACTCATACCTTCATGCAAGCCCCGCTGCGCTCGCATTGACACTAACCCGCGCGATCTGAGAGCATAAAGATTTGCGAATACGACTTACTCGCAAATTTTATGCATCCCGCCCAAAGCAAGGCGCGGGCAGACTTTGAGCAAAACGGCGCCTTAATATTTATAATTAAACGTCAGCATAAAATTCCGCGGCTCGCCGTAGTAGTTGTTTTGTCCCGCTACTCTGTTATTTTGATTGATAAAGTAGCGCTTGTCGGTTATGTTTTTTACCGATAAATTTAAACTAAAATGCTCATTGTATTCATACGCAGCGTTGGCGTCCCATATCGTGTAGCCACCCTGTACGGGGATGTCGTTAGCGGGGTAATAAGCGCCCGTCGAGATATTGTGCCTAGTATATTGGTTGTCGGTCTTGCTCTGATAGCGAAATCCGGCGCCCAAAGTGATCTTTTGCTGCGCTACGAGCGGAATTTCGTAGCTGCTGTAGAGCTTAAACATACGCTTAGGGATCCAAGGCTTGGCATTGGCACCCTTGCGGTAATCGACGTTGCTTAGCGCCGCAAAACGCCTCTCGTCCTTCATATACTCGCTTTTATTGTAGGTGTAGCCTCCGAATACTTTCCACTCGTCGGTAATTGCACCGTTTGCTTCTATGTCAAAGCCTCTGGATCTGACTTTGCCGCTAGCTACCGATCTGCTTAGACCCGTAGCGTCGTAATAATCGTAGTCGGTGACGGCTCTATTTTCCTGCATGATCTGAAAGAAAGCCACGGTCGTATTTAGCGCGCCGTCGAAAAATTCCGACTTCACGCCCACTTCGGCGTTATAGCCTACGATTGGCTCTAGAATTTTTTCGTTTCTATCCCTAGCGGTTTGAGGTTTATAAATTTCGGCATAGCTCGCATATAGCGAATGATCTCTCGAAAAATCCCACGTAAGCCCTACGTAAGGCGTGATCTTGTGTTTTTTAACGATATCGTCTTCGCTGTGGCGGCCCGTGCGATAGTTATCCGTAGCGCTTTCTCGCTTTAGCCTTGAATATCTGCCGCCTACGAGCAGATGCCAATCATCGTTAAAATTATATCTCGTGCCCATCGCAACCATCTGCTGATAAATTTTAGTCGTGTAGTAAAGATTGTAGCAGCGGGTTCCAAGCGCGCATAGCGCGGTCGTATCATTCCAATTAGGCTCGTTGTTTATAAGCCCCTTATTAAAGCTCTCATACGTCAATCCCGCTGCGCCGCCGTAAACGTCTCTATCGTGCTGCGTGAATCTCTCCTTCGACGCGGTGGCGTTTATAAAAAAATCATGGCTCTGTCCGAACAGCTCATAGTTTATATCGCTACCTACTTGAAAGCTTAACTCTTTACTGCCGTTATCGTATCTGTCATAGCCTATGTATCTGCTCGCAGGATCCCTGCCCACTCCGTGCCAGCCGCCGAATTTCAACAAGCTCTCGCTGTGAGTATAGTTTAGTTTGGCGTAAGCCTTGATATTATCGCTAAATTTATGATTTAGTTCCAAAAACGTATTATATTTTTCATAAACCGACCTGCTCCAATCCGATATAAAGGTCGTTCTTTTGCTTAAATTTAACGCGTTGCCGTCCTTGCCCACTACAGGAATGCCGAAAGGATCATAAACGCTTCTTGTCTTTTGATAGATCACACCGGCTAAAATTTCGCTAAAATCTCCGAGATCAGCTCCCACCATCGCCGATGCCGCGCCGCGTTCGGTATTTTGCAAATCTCTAAAGGAGCCCTCCTTGCCGCTTACGCCGATGAGCCGTCCTCGGAGCGAGTCGCTTTCGTTTAAGCCACCCGTCACGTCCACGCTGCCGCGATAATAATCATAACTGCCCGCACTTAGCGATAAATTCGCTCCGAGCTCCTTTTGAGGACGCTTTCTTACTAAATTTATAGTTCCGCCGGGCTCGCCGTTGCTCTGCGTAAGACCCGCTACGCCGCGCAAAACCTCGACGCGGTCATAAAATGCAAGATCGGTGTGCTCCTTAGACTGCCCGTAAAGCCCCTGCGCTGCAAGCGCAGTCGTGGATTGCATGCCGTCCTCTTGGATATTGTCGATATTAAAACCACGCGATATCGGCAAACTCATACCAAATCTGCTGGTAGCGGTAATGCCGGGTACGTAATTTAGCGCGTCAACGACCTTTGTAAGGCTCAAATCCTTTATGAGCTGATCGGGTACGACGGAGACGGTTTGGGGCGTCTGGCGAATGCTTAGATCAAGACCGGTGGCGGTGTTCATATTATCGGTCGTATACATACCGGTGCCTTCGGTTGTCAATAGATCGGCCTTGCCCGTGACGTTTATGGTGCCGAGATTATCGTCGTCCAAACCCTGCAGCGTAGAATTTGCCGCGCTACCGCTTTGCGGCGCGGAATTTTGTGCAATGTCTTTAGTGGCGGGGCTTACGACAGCGCTGCCATGCGACGCGGAATTTGCAGCGGTAGGGCGGCTTCCAGGCTTTTGCACAGAGCTTTGCGATGACGAAATTTTAGAGGCAGAACTTGCGGCAGACGAGTTTTGAGAAGCGCCGCTATTTTGCGCCGCAGTAAGCCAAAACGGCGAGCAAAGTAGCGCAAAAGAGAGCAAAATTTTACCCTTTTTCATAAAAATCCTTTTTAGATTTTATAATCCATATCAATTTATTGGCGGGATTATCTTGCAATTCCTCTTAAATAATAATAAAATTTTTAATAAACTAAATCATAAAATTTTATATGCAATTACTAATTTAACGGAATTTAATAAGATATATTGACAAATTTTCAAGCAAAATTTCTATGAATTTTAAAAAGTATATGAATTTGAAAAACGAAGGATTTAAAAATTTAAAATTCTAAAATTCCGCCACTTTAAAATAACGTAAGCGACGGAATTTAGCGTTTATCGGCATTTGGTCTTGCGATTACGATAACACTAGCACCGGTACAAGCGCATTGTGCAAGATATCCTCGGAGACGCTGCCTAAAAAGAGCTTTTTGAAAAAGCCCTTCGTAAAGGCACCGGTAGCGATGAGATCGAGGTTATTAGCGCGGCGATATTTGATGATCTCATCGGCGGGAACTTCGGCTTGGATGAATTTGAAAGTGGCGTTTTGAGTGCCTAAAATTTCTCGCGCCAGATCCAGCGTCCGCTCGCCCTCTGGGGCACCCGCATTGATGTGCAAGACATGCTTATGTGCGCTCGCAAGAAGCTTTGAGCTCTTTATAAACTCAAGCGTGCGTTTCGCCGCGTCAGTGCCGTCAAACGCAATGAGCACGGAGTTAATAGGTGAAAATTCCTTATTCACGAGCAGCGACGGCACGTGAAGCTCCTTTATCAGCACGCTTGCATTAAAGCCTACGTCCTCGTTATTTGAGCCCTTGATACCGAGTACAAAAATTTCAGCTTCGTCCTTATACTCCGCGATAACGTCGATAAAATCGCCATCTTTAATGATCTTACTCGCCTTTACGCCCGCAGCAGTCGCGGCGCAGATATATTCATCCAGCATCGCTTCGGCTTCTTCGTGGTCTTTCTCCGCATCCACGCCGCCTAGTGTGGGACTTCCGTAGCTATTTGCAAGGATATCATTCTCTCCTAAGACGATCCCGCCTGCGGCTAGCCCATAAAAATTCTCGCCAAGCTCCGGGATTTCAACCACGTGAATAAACACGAGCTCGGCACCCAAGGTTTTAGCGACGTAAATTCCATAATCTCTAACCGCTGGGGCAAGCGCATTTTGATCGACGCAAGTGATGACCTTTTTCATTTTTCGTCCTTTTAAAGATAAAATTTTGACCGAAATAAGCTTATCAAATTTTGTATAAAAGTTATTTAAATTCGACAGATTTGAATGCGGCGCGGGCGGTTTTAAAATTTATCAAGCCGCTAAAAGCGCGGTTTAAAGCGCCGTTATTGCGGTTAGTAGCCCAAAGATGATCCCCGGGAAATT
>CAUUSU010000085.1:0-6120 GCA_963547835.1 uncultured Campylobacter sp. | reverse complement strand
AAATTTCAGCAGCTCGTTTGCATACGCTCGCACGCTCGCATCCACCGCCGCAAGCGCTTCTACGTCCGTTACGCTAGGCGAGTTAAATTTCTCCGCGCACTTTAGCACCACGCGCGCAATGTCGGTGAAGCGGCACCGCTGCTGCAAAAATGCATTTACGCCCGCTTCGTTCGCGGCATTGATGACGACGCCGAGATCGGGGTTTGCTAACAGCGCGTCTTTGAGGGTAAAAATTTGAAATTTCATCTCGTCGATCGGTTTAAGCTCTATCGGTCGCAGCGAGCACAGATCCACGGGCGCGGTGATCTGCTCCCGTACGTCGCCGCTAAACATCGCGTGCGCGATGGCTAGTCGCATATCGGCCCTGCTAATATGCGCCGTCGTAGAGCCGTCTGCGAATTCGACCAGCGCGTGGATCTGCGAGGTGCGCTCGATAAGCGCCTCGATCTCGCGCGTGCCGTAGAGCCAAAACGCCTCGATTACCTCAAAGAGCTTATTCGCCATCGTGGCGCTGTCGATCGTGATCTTCGCGCCCATCTTCCAGTTGGGGTGCTTGAGGGCGTTTTGCGGCGTGAGCGAGCCTAGCTGCGTTAGCGGCACGTCGTAAAACGCGCCGCCGCTAGCCGTGATGATTAGGCGCGAAACGGGGATTTTGGCATTGCTAAGCAAAAATTTCAGTCCAAAATGCTCGCTGTCGATCGGGTAAATTTTATCCGTTTGCAGAAATTTCCCGCCGACGACGAGGCTTTCTTTGTTGGCGAGGCATAACCTCTTTCCGAGCTCTTGGGTTTTTAGGCTCGGCATCATGCCCGCAAAGCCTACGAGAGCATTTACTACGGTCGTGCTTTTGCACTCTGCAAGCATCTGCAAAATTCCATCCGCGCCGCAAAATACGCGCTCGTGATCTACTGCGCTTTTTTGCTGCGCGTCCGCGATACAGACGAGCTTTGGGTGAAATTTTGCGATCTGTTCGTTTAAAAGCTTGATATTGCGCCCGCAGCTAAGCGCTTCGATCATACTGCCGCTGCGCGCGGCTACGTCTAGGGTGTTTGTACCGATAGAGCCCGTGGAGCCTAAAACTACCATGAATAGACTATCGCCATCGCGATCGCGCCGAACATATAGCCGTCGATGCGGTCTAAGATCCCGCCGTGCCCCGGAAAGAGCGCGCCGCTATCTTTAAGACCCGCCGCGCGTTTTAGGTAGCTCTCAAACAGATCGCCAAACACGCCAAAAATTGCTATGATGATGGTTTTTCCTAAAATTTCAAGCGGCGGCATATTAGTAAAGATGCGCGCATAAATGAGGCTAACTATAAGCGCGAGCGCAAGACCACCTAGCACGCCTTCTACGGTTTTATTCGGCGAGCTAGCGCTTAGCGGAGTTTTGCCAAAGGCTCTTCCGATAAAATATGCGCCGCTATCGCTAGCTACGATAATAAAGATCAGCCAAACGAAGTGAAAAACTTCCCCGAAATCATCGTAAGCCGCCCACATAAAAAATATCGGCGCAACGGGATAGATAAAAGGAAGCGTGATCTTTAGGCTAGGGCCCTTAGTAAAGGCTACGACAGAGGCGACGCATAGGATCATTAGGATGCTAACTTTTAGCGCCGAGACGAAGGGCTCATCGGTCTGCGTAAATGGTAGCAGCGCAAAAAACGCGATCGCCAGCGCGAGCCACTTTTTGCTAGTTTCCTCCAGACCCCATAACTTGAGGCTTTCAAAAAACGCAAGCACGAGTATCAGCGCAAATACGGCGAAATTTAGCCACCTAGCGTTTATGAGAATTAGAGCTAAAAATACGGCGAGTAAAATGCTTGCCGTGATTATTCTTTGCTTCATAGAATTTCCTTGGAATTTATTTTGAATAATTATACTGCAAGCTCGCTTATTACGGCTTTAAAACGCTAATTGTTTTAAAATTTACGTAGTTTACGAAAGCACCTTCGTTGATTTTGACATTTTGACGTTTGGTGTAATCGACGAGATATTTTCCGCTGCCGCTTGCACTGAAGCTCACGCAAATTTTAGCGGCGAATTCGATCACCTCTTCGCTTAGACTTTGCTTATTTGTCTTTACGATGACGTGTGCGCTTGGAATATCCTTAAGATGAAACCAATAGTCGGACTTGGAGCTATTTTTTAGTAAGAACTCATTGCCTTTTTCGTTTTTACCGACGCTGATTTTAAAATCCCCTAGATAAAAGTTCGCTACATATTCGCTATTTTTTTCCTTGCTTTTTTGCTTAATTTGCGTGCGCTTAGGCATTAGAATTTCGATCTCGTGTGCGTCCTGTGCAGCAAGGACGAGTGATTTTAAATTCTCATAAAACGCGAGTTTCTCCTTTAAATTTTGCTCTTCGATATGTATATTTGCAGCCTTTTGGCGCATACGCTTTGCCTCGGAGTAAAGCTCGCCCAAAGCGGCGCTTGCAGGCTTTTGCAGTTTAAATTCTACCGCTTCGGCATCTTCTTTTTGCAGCGTAAATTTTCGCGCGCTAGTTGGAATTTTATAGATATTTTCCTTTAGCAAGGCGGCTTTTGCACTTAAAAGCTCGGCGCTTCGCAGTAGTTCAGCACTGCTTTGCAAAGAGCTTAGAGCTTCGCGCACCGAGTCTAGCTTTTTATTTAGCGCCGTGATTTTTGCGGATTTGAGCGCGTTTAAGCGATCTGCATTTAGCGCGTTAAATTCCGCGCGAAAAAATGCTCTAAAGTCCGAAATTTTTGGCACGGAGGCTTCTTTAATATTTGCAGGCGGCAGATGACGGAGTTTTCTTCCTACCTTGATCTGTCTAAATTCCGTCTCGAAGTGTCGCAGCGCCTCTAAAATCACATCATTTTCGTCGGTGATTATTACGTTTGTAAAACGCCCGGTAAATTCGAAGTAGATATTTGAGCCTTGGGTTTTGTAGCTTGCGTTTTGGCTTACGCTAAGACATAGAATTCTATTATTTTCTGGCACGCTAACGGAAGTGATGCGCGATTTTACGAAGCGCTTAGCAAGTAGTACGTCAAAGGGCGCCGCGTAAACCTTACCTTCAGTAAAAGCGTCATTTTCGTGGATATTGCAGCCTGATTTATTCATATCGAAAAACAGCGTCTCGTCGCCGTCGAAGCAAATTTTAAAAAGATTATCGCCCGTGCGTTTTATGTGCGAGATAAATTTTTTGCCTTGCAGATACTCGCAAATTTGAATTAAGTTTTGATACTTCATACGCGTTAAAATTTCTCTTTATGGATTTTGCTTAAATTTAGCTTCTGCAGATCGTGCGGGTTAGGGCGCTGTTGCGGCACGCCGAGGGCCAGTATCGCTTCTGCTTTGAAATTCGGCGGAAAGCCCAGCGCCTCACGCAAAAACTCCTCGCTGCTGCGTCCGTCCGCGGCGGCGCGCAATCTTACCTGCACCCAACAGCTACCGAGATTTAGCGCGCTTGCGGCAAGGTGCATGTAGCCTAGCGCTACCGAGCAGTCCTCGATCCAGACGTCCTGCTTCTGCTCATCTGCGATCACGACGATCGCGGTCGTGGCCTGTTTTAGCATATTTGCACCGCTGCTGCGACATCCGCTTAGCCGCTCAAGCATCTGTTTGTCGCGCACGAGGATGAACTCCCACGGGCGGCGTGCATGCCCCGACGGCGCAAGCAAGCCCGCTTTTAAAATTTTATCCAGCGCCTCATCCTCAAGCGGCGTATCCGTATATTTTCTTACGCTTCTGCGGTTTGCAAAAATATCTAAAATTTCCATCGTCTCGCTCCTTGCGGCTCAATTATACATAAAATTGCAAAAATTTATGATTTTTTAGCTAAAATCGCGCAAATTTAACCGATATGAAGGAGATTTTATGAAGCAGACGATCACGGAGAAAATTTTTAGCGAGCACGTGGGCGAGGCGGTTTTTGCGGGGCAGATCATCGAAAGCGCCATAGATATGGTCATCGGCAACGACATCACGACGCCCATTTCGATCAAGCAGTTCGAGCTTAGCGGCGCAAAAAAGCTCGCCAACCCGGACGGCTTTGCGATCGTGATGGATCACTACATCCCTACGAAGGATATTTTAAGCGCAAATCAAGCTAAAATTTCACGCGAGTTTGCTTACAAGCACGATTTAAAAAACTATTTCGACGAAAAGGATATGGGTATCGAGCATGCGCTGATGCCTGAAAAGGGGCTCGTAGTGCCTGGCGACGTCATCATCGGCGCGGACAGCCACACCTGTACCCACGGCGCGCTTGGGGCCTTTGCGACGGGCATGGGCAGCACCGATCTAGCTTTTGCGATGATAACGGGCAAGAATTGGTTCAAAGTACCGCCTACGATCAAAGTGATCTTTTGCGGCAAGCCTGCACCGCACATCTACGGCAAGGATCTGATCCTAGAAGTTATCCGCCTCATCGGCGTGGACGGCGCGCGCTATAAGGCTTTGGAGTTCTGCGGCGATGCGCTGGAGTATCTGGATATGGATAGCAGATTTTCGCTTTGCAATATGGCGATCGAAGCGGGCGGCAAGAGCGGTATCGTCGCGGTCGACGAGATCACGAAGGAATTTTTGGCGGATAAAAATTTGCGCGCCGAGCCAAAATTTCACTACTCCGACGAGGGCGCGAACTATGAGCAAATTTTGCAGATCGACGTAAGCAAGCTTGATCCGGTGATTGCGTATCCGTTTCTGCCTAGCAACGGCAAGAGCGTGCGCGAGGCGGTGCGCGATGACATCGCCGTCGATCAGGTCTTTATCGGCAGCTGCACCAACGGCAGGCTCTCCGATCTGCGGATCGCTGCGCAAATTTTAAAAGGTCGCAAGGTCGCGCGCAAAACCCGCCTCATCATCACGCCTGCGACGCAAAAAATCGCTCTAGCCGCGCAAAAAGAGGGGCTGTGGGATATTTTCGTGGAAGCGGGCGCAGTCGTCAGCAACCCGACCTGCGGCGCGTGCCTGGGCGGATATATGGGGATTTTAGGCGTAGGCGAGCGCTGCGTAAGCACGACCAATCGAAATTTCGTCGGCCGCATGGGCGATCGCAGCAGCGAAGTATATCTGGCAAACTCCGCCGTCGCCGCAGCTAGCGCCGTCGCAGGCAAGATCGCCGATCCGAGGGATTTGTAAATTTAATATGATGAGTACCTTTATTAGAAAGCTTTGTTGTGGATATTTTTAAAATTGTTCTTGGCGCTTCGTTGTCTATTATAACTCAAGTTGTATATAGCTGGATTATTAATAAACGGGAAGATAAAAAAATAAGGCTGCAAAAATTAGAAGAGACTTTTTTGATAGTTAGTGAAATAATAGGTCAAACATTAGATAGGGCAATAGGCAAGGTAACTCCAAATTCAGAAAACAAAAAGATGGAAATTAGTAGATTGCACCTCTTAATAAGTATATACGTTCCTGAACTAGAAAAAGATTATAAAGAATTTATGAAACTATCTCAAAAGCTAGTCAGTCGCGACTTTGATAGGGAAGAATTTTTAGAAATTCAAAATACCTTCCTTGAAAAAGGAAACGGGATAAAAGAAAAAATTGCAAATATGGCGAGAAAAAGTTTAAATTCATGCAAAATTTTTAAAATTTGGTCACTAATAACAGCTAAATTTATTAAAATTTGAACTATAAATAATTTATCTGTTAAAGCAGAGGCGTAAATTTACGCCTCCAAAATCGCTCCGTTGCTAGCGTTCGTTACCAGCTTGCGATACATCCGCAGCCAGCGATACGGCAGCGGTTTTTCAAGCGGCTTAAATTTAGCTCTGCGCGCGGCGATCTCGGCTTCGCTTAGCCGCACGTTGATCGCATATGTATCTACGTCGATATCGATAATGTCGCCGTCTCGTAGCAGTCCGATCATGCCGCCCTCGGCAGCTTCGGGGCTCACGTGCCCGACGCTTAGTCCCCTCGTCGCGCCGCTAAATCTGCCGTCCGTGATGAGAGCCACGTCCGCACCCAGCCCTCGCCCCATGATTAGGCTCGTTGGGCTTAGCATCTCCTGCATGCCGGGACCTCCGCGCGGCCCTTCGTAGCGGATGACGACCACGTCGCCTTTGTTTACCTTGCCGCTTGAGATGCCCTCTATCGCCTCGTCTTGGCTGTTAAAGCAGACCGCCTTGCCGCTAAATTTGC
>CAUUSU010000084.1:0-6180 GCA_963547835.1 uncultured Campylobacter sp. | reverse complement strand
ATGCTCTAAAATTTCAAGCAAAATTTTTCAGATAATTCGCTTGGAATTCTAGCTGTGACCTAGTTTTGTAGAATTTATTAAATTCCTAAAATTCTAATCAAATTTTAGAATTTTATGGTTTTTAAACTCCTGCAGCAAAAACTTATCAATAAAAACTCATTTTGATGCTGTTATGGCAAGTCAAACTAGCATTTTTAACGCGCAATATAATAAGGATTTAAAATATTTACTCTAAAATTTATTTTGAAATTAATTTAAACTCAAATTTTTGTTATTCTTAGTAAAATTATACTTATAATTTTATATAAAATTCTACAAAATAGCTTCATATAACTGAAATTTTATCGTCATTAATTTTAAAGTGTGCTTGTTTTTTAATTGATATCAGATAAACTCTATAAATTCCAGTAAGGCTTTCAAAAAAGATTTACGGTCTAAATTTTGTTACGAAAATTTTAGTTTAAAGCTTTATATCTAAATTTTAAATTTTAGCGCAGCTATTTTGATAAGGCGCTTGCAATTAAAACTATTCGCCGAAATTTTGATGCCAACACTTATCTATGAAATTTATCTCGAGCCTATAAATCACACGACGCCTTTAATTTAATCAAAATTTCGCTACTATGCGTGAAAAATTTAAGGAGTTTCATGCAATCAGGCAAATTTACTCTCGCGATCATTGTGGCGAATGTCCTATTTTTCGTGATTTCATTCGCATTAGAATATTTTTTCGGCTTTAAGTCCTACCTGTTTTTCGGGCTCAATCCATATTTTTTCGAGGGGATGCCGTGGCAGCTACTAAGTTCATTTTTTATGCACGGCGGAGTGATGCATCTAGCGATGAATATGGCGGTTTTATATCAATTCGGCGGAATTTTAGAGCGGGCGTTCGGTGGTATAAAATTTACGCTACTTTACATCGCAGGCGGGCTGCTGAGCGGCGCTTTGTGTCTGATTTATATCCGTTATGCCATAAGTATGGGAGAAATCGTCAATATCGTAGGCGCTAGCGGCGCTATCTGCGTGCTTTTAGGCGTGATTGCTTATTTTGATGAACGCAATGCGGGTGGGATTTTTGTCGCGATTTTGATAATGAGCTTTGCGCCGATGTTAATGGGCGTAAATGTGGCATGGTATGCACACATAGCGGGATTTGTGATCGGTTATGGTTTTGGAATGATCCAGAAAAAATTTAGAATTTTGTAGAATTTAACGCTAAATTTTATATAAAATTTTATGAAAGGATGCAGATGAAACGGATATATTTTATAAGACATGCCGAGGCGCAAAGAGACAATAGAAGCGATTTTGAGCGGACATTAAGCTATGCGGGTGAACTTTGCGCAATTAAACTAGGAGAAAAGCTGCGTAGCTTGGGACTTACGCCTGATTTAATTATTACAAGCTCGGCTATACGCGCACTCCATACGGCGCAAATTATCGCTAATGCGTTGGATACGATAAAAAGGGTAGCGTCATTGCGAGAGTTATACGACGCAAGCTTATGGGATTTGGCAAAGTTTGTTCGCAGCTTGGATGAGAAACGATTTTTTGGGTGCAGTGTGAATGTTGAAAAATACAATGCGGTTGGTCTGAGTAGCGAAAAACATCGCGACGCAAACGCTGAAAATTCTGCTTTTAAGAGCACTAAAATTCCCGCTAGCATTAGCGAAAATAATGCGATATCTTGCAACAATGTGGAAATTTCTAGCACTGATGTTATGCAAAATTTTAATGCAGCTAGCGCAGAATGTGTATTTATCGTTGGACATAATCCGGCAATAGGCGCAATTTGTTCGCTTTTAGGCAAGAAGGAAGTCGATAAATTTCCTCCTTGTTCGATTTGCGGCTTAGAATTTGACGTTCATAAATTCTCAGATATTACTGATCATAGCGGCAAAATGGTAATGCTGCAGTGCCCTTAATTACGCTTTTAACGCTTCATAATTACAATCGGGCGGCTCGTTGGCGCATTAAAGCTACTTTTCCGAGCATTGTCATATACTCGTAAAATAAGACCATATGGCAAAATAGCAAATTATTTTTGAGATAACTTTAAATTTTAAAAAATTTCCAATGATGTGGCTCGCCTTGAAATCGTGGACTAAATGAGTCAGAAAACTAAATTTCATATTTTTAGATGATCGAGCGTTGGCGCTTTTGCTTGAAATTTCATTTGCTTTGTAAAAAGCTTGAGTTTAAATTTTTCGGACGAAAATTTCGTGCTGAAATTTTCTCAAAAACATAAATTTATTGAGAAGAATAAAATTTATTAAGTAAAATTTAATAGTAGTCGTGGTATCATTCCCTAAAAATTTTGATAGGGAATTGATAATGAGACAATACGAAACTTATAGATGCGAAAAATGCGGCGCGGAGGTCGAGGTTCAAAACGTAGGCGGCGGCACGCTTAGCTGCTGCGGCGAGCCGATGAAATGCATCACCGAGGATCTGACGCAGGTAAATTTGATGAAGGCATTCGCAGGCGAATCGCAAGCGCGCAACAAATACGATCTTTACGGCGATTTAGCCAAAGAGGCGGGCTTTCATGCCATTGCGCGACATTTTTACGAGGCCGCCGAAAACGAAAAATGGCACGCCAGAGCCGAGCTAAAGGCGCATCACGCGGCTGCGGGCATTCCGCTTGATAAGATGGATAAGAATCTGCTTGATGCCGCCGCCGGCGAGCGCTACGAGCACGAGAGTATGTATCCTAGCTTCGCTAAAATCGCGACCGAAGAGGGCAAAAAAGAGGTAGCGCGCCTTTTTAACGCTATCGGCAAGGTTGAGGAGGAGCACGAGCGCGAATACAACGAGCTTCAAAAGATCATGCTAGAAGAGGGCTTCTTCGAGAGCTTCGACGAGGAAGTTTGGGTGTGCGAGGTCTGCGGCCACGTTCATCGCGGTAAGAAAGCCCCGGGCGCCTGTCCGCTCTGCAAGGCTCCGCGCGAGTATTTCAAAAAACAAAGGCTCGTTTAATTTTGATGTTTACGGCACGGCGTTTTTGCGATAGCTTTCGAAGCCGTCGCAAATCTCATTTATTGTCGCGAACCGATCGCTTAAATATTGGCTTAAAATTTTGCGCGAGATTTCGTCTTTTTGCTCCTTTTTGTCGCGGACTCCGTGGCTAGACGAAATCTCGGGCTAAATTTATTTAGCCTAAACTCCTTTTCTTATCCCCCTAAGAAATGAAATCCTGCTCGCAAGAGCGGGATTTCTGTCGTAAAATAAATCTAAAAATAGTCATGCCGATGGATTTTGTATCTTTAAATTTTTAGTATAAATTCCTATATGATTCTTGCGCTGTTTACGAAGCAAGCTTCGCATCGGTAAATTTCGCAGCAAACTTTGGTGGCAAATATTTTGCGTCTTTAAATTTTTAAGGCGCATTCGATGCGATGAGAATTTGGAAGCAAATCAAACTGTAAAATTTCGGGGGTTGAATTTTAAATCAGAAATTCCATCCTTGCGGAATTTGCAGATAAATTTTATATCCGCTACCTCTTAATATGTCGATTACCTTTTGCTTATAAAATCCTCGGATGAAATCCCGTATCGTCAAAATTTAAATGAAATTTTGCACTAAATTTATCCGGAATTTTAGGCAAAATCACATGAGAAAATCTAAAAAGTAAATTATTCTATATTCCAAAAGAGTAAAATTTTAGATTTTTTGTAATCAAGCTCTAAGGCTCGCGCGTTAATTTTAAATTTTGCCGAGTTAAATTCTAAAGTGCGCAGGGTAGAATTTTGGGCTTTGTTATGCGAGTATGAAAAATAAATTTCAGAATTTTTCAAAATAAAATTCCAAAACTTTTGTGAAATAATTTCCATAAGAATGATTTCAAAGTCGCATCAAAACGAGATTTAAAAAATCTCGCTCAAGCAAGCCTCGCGCCATCTCAAATTTTAAAATTTCACTCCTCGAATTCCTCCGCGACCTTCGCCGCAAGGCGCAGTTTATCGCTGTCAAAGTGGGTGTAGATGCGCGAAGTATTTAGGCTCGCGTGACCGAGGGCTTCTTGGACGAGCACGAGGTCCTTTTGCTTTTTGTAAAGCATCGTCGCGAAGGTGTGGCGCAGCATGTGAGCGCCGTTTTTTCCCTTGCGGATGCCCGCGCTCATTAAAATTTTCTCCACGATGCCGCTGACGTATGCCTGGGTAAGCGGCGCGCCGTTTTTCGTGACGAAAAGATAACCCTCTTTGTTTGCAAAGTTCGTCTGCAGCGCGTTTAGATGCTCCTCGATCAGGTGGCGTTTAATCATTACGATGCGGTATTTATTGCCCTTACCGCGGATTCGGATGACGAAAAGATCGCCCTCCGGCGCGATATCTTTGCGCTTGAGATTTATCGCCTCGCCCACGCGGATGCCGGTGTAGACGATGATTTTTACGATTAGGCGGTTGCGATGGGTAAAGGAGGGGAACTCGATTAAATTTATCGCGTCCAAAAACCGCTTCAGCTCCTCCTCGCTCATAAACTCCGGAAGCTTCGTGCCGCGGCTGCCGCTAATGCCGCCCCAGTGCTTAAGCTCGATGCCAAAGTTGTGCGAGGTGCCGTCCTGCTCGTTTTGTCGGTCGATAAAGCCGAAAAAATTTATCAGCGCGATGCGGTAGTTTTTTTTGCTTGCATCGCTCAGCCCGCCCGTAATCGAGGCTAAAATTTCGCTCAAAAGCTCCTCGTCGATATTTTTCATGCTCTCAAGACCGTATTCTACGATCGCTTCGTAAAATTTTTTAAGCGGATTAAAATAGGTATTGATGCCCGTAAGGCCTGCGTTTCGTGCGTCTTTTGCGAGCCGCTCGAGTTCATTGATATTCGCGACCTCGTGATTTAGCGCCAGGCTTGCGCGGCGAAACAGCGCATCGTTTTTTAGCTCCTTATTCGATAGCGCGCTTAGCTTGTAGCGCACGAATTTTACGAGCCAAAACAGCAGCGATTTTTCAAAGCTATCCTTATAATCGAGCGGGAATTTCATTTGCTCTCCTCGCTGTCGCCGAAGATCACGAAAGGCAGCATCAGTGTGTTTTTGATGAGATTATACGGCGTTTTTAGCACGTCGGTCGCAACGCCGGTCGAGTAGGTGGGCTTTTTCGTCGTGCCGCGAATCTTGATGATCGTGGAGATTGTGTTGTTTTCGCCCAAGATGATATGATTTAGTAGCGGGATTTTTGAGATTATCGAGCTTGCGTCTTTGAGGTATTTAAGCTCCAGATCGATATTCAGCGCGCCGCTTTTCATATCCACTTCGCCGTTGCCGGCAATGTCTGCGCTACTTCCGGTAAAGCTCATCGCGTTTATGTAAATTTTATCGCCGCTGCGGCGAAAGTAAATTTTGCCCTTCTGCACGCTAAAGCCGCGATCGTTGAAATCGGGCGTCTTAAACGTAAGTAGCGACGGCACCGAGTTTATAAAGCTAAGCAGCCTTTGATAGATGATGTAGTCCTTCAGATAGGTGTTTTGCACATTGATCTCGCCGCGATAGTTGCGCGGATCGATGCCGCTTGCTTTTAGCGTAAAGACCCCTCCGTCGAAGCTCTGCGAGCCCAGAAATTGATTAAGCGCCTCGCCGCTGATGTTTTGCGCAAAAATTTGAAGCAAGCTCTTTTTAAAGATCAACTTCACATCGCCGCGCTTAAAGCTTGCGTTTAAATTCATATTTTTACCGTCCAGCACGCCGTTAAAGTGCGTAAATTTCAGCGTCTTATTAAGATCGGATAGCACGATCGCAGAGTTTTGTCCGCTGAAATTTATCGGCGAGCGCTCCTTCGTGCCGCTATTAAACTCGCTGGTTTGCACGCTCGTATTGATCGCGACGTCCACGTCTTTTAAAGAGACGAAATTTCCGCCTTTGTTGATTTTGAGAGAAATTTTACCGCTTCCACTAGAGCCGTCCAGATCGCCTCCGCGCACCCGAAGCGCGAAAGAGTCGTTTTTATAATGGCTTCCGTCTTTGTTTAGCAGACCGAAATCAAAGATGAGATTGCTGCTGCTGATATCTAAGTTTGTAAAATCGCTAGTTAAAATTTTAAGATCTCCGCCGCTAATGCCCGCGTTTTTAAGCGTCTTGGAAAAGGGCAAAATTCCGCTAATATCGGGCGAGCTGATCTCGATCCGCTCGCCAAAGCTCATCTTCGCGCCTAAAAATTGCGAGCTCAGCACCGGCGCTTTGCCGCTAA
>CAUUSU010000083.1:0-6186 GCA_963547835.1 uncultured Campylobacter sp. | reverse complement strand
CGGCAAAAGTCACAAAAAACGCGGCTTAAAGATAGCTTCGTTAGCGATGTACGCGTCTCGCAATACAACGATAAGACCGTGCGCATCGTACTTAGCGACTCGAAAGAATTCAACGCAAACGTAGAAATTAACGGCAATATGATGATTTTAAGTACGGCTGAAGGCTTAAAAGCCGCAAAATCCGCGCGCGCAGAAAAAAACAAGGATCAAAAATCAGGGCGCAAGCGCGGACGAGAGCAAGATAGTGAGTCGCAAATTAGCACGATAGATGATGCGCAAGGTGCCAAAACCGCATCCGTGGCTGTCGGTAAAATTTATAAATCCACTAAGGGCAAACTCATCGTAATCGACCCCGGTCACGGCGGCAGCGATTCTGGCGCGGTCGGAAACGGGCTGAAGGAAAAAAACGTCGTGCTGGCCACATCCAAAAAGCTTGGCGCGTTGCTTCAAAAGCGCGGTTATAGGGTCCTTTACACGCGCAGCACCGACGCTTTTATAAATCTGCGGTCGCGCACGATATTTGCCGGCAAAAAGAACGCCGATATGTTTATCTCGATCCACGCAAACGCCGCTCCTAACGCAAGCGCGGCATCCAGAATGAGCGGCGTGGAGACCTTTTTCTTAAGCCCGGCTAGAAGCGAGCGCAGCAAAAACGCTGCGGCACTCGAAAACAAGGGCGATTTGGAGGATATGAACACCTTCTCGAAGCAGACCTTCCTAAATTTCTTAAACCGCGAGAAGATAATCTCCTCAAACAAGCTTGCCATCGACATTCAAAGCTATATGCTAAGCTCGGTCAAAAAGAGCTTCAAAAGCAAGGACGGCGGCGTACGCGAGGCGCCGTTTTGGGTGCTGGTGGGCGCTACGATGCCCGCGGTGCTCGTGGAGATCGGCTACATCACGCATCCCGATGAGGGTAAAAATTTAGGCAAAAGCGCCTATCAAGATCGCATCGCTCAGGGTATCGCAAACGGCGTGGACGCGTACTTTCAGAAAAACAAGTGATGAAATTTTACGCGCCGCGCATTTTGCGAGCTAGATGAAATTTTATTTCGGCGCGAGATCTGCTCCGCAGATAAATTTTAGCTGGCGCGATAGCTCTTGTGGATAAACAGAGCGCAGAGGCGGTAAATTTAAAATTTTAAAGCCCGCCGCGCTAAATTTAAAACAAAACGTGCGGTGCTGCGCGCAAAATCCGCCCGCGTGCCAAATATTTACTGATAGCGGGTAAATTTTGCGGAGCGTCTTGCGGCGCCACGAGCTAGGAATATATACGACTTAGGCGCGGAATTTTAGCGCAGCTCGGCGTAAAATTTTTAAACGCGGACTTGGCGCCACTTGCTCAGCAGAGCGGAGCTGGCGGTAAAATTTACCGACAGAATCACATTTAAGCCGCGCGACAAAATCGCTATTTTGTCGCGCCTAATGCGAATCGTGTTTCAAACCGCGTCTGTGCAATTAGGATTGCGTTTAAGTTATGAGCGTGTATATTGCGCCAGTCGCGCTTAAAACAGCACGGTCGTGTCCTGAAATTTCGCACCATGTTCGCAGGGCGTGCGATATTTGCGTAATGCTGCGAACGTGGCAGTTACAGCGTGCCGATGTATGCGCTGTATATGCATTAAAAGCGCAGCTGAATCGTAAATTTAAAGATAAAATTTAAAAGGTCCAAAATGAAAAAAATCGTATTTTTGATCCTGCTTTTCGCAGCCGTCGCGCTCGCACTCTACGTCACTTCGCGCGTAAATCCGAGCCTTTTTTCTGAGATCAAAGTCCTAGGCGCGCTGCTAAACGCCACGATATTCGGCGTCGCGCTCATCGCCTTAGCGATCGGCGAAAAGGATGTAGTGCGCTTCCCGTTTCTTACAGCCTCGCTACTGGCGCTGTTTTCGGGGCTGGTAGAGGGCGTGCTGCTCTTCGAAAACCGCTACTACATCGCGATCACTGCGGTAGCGTTCGTCGCCTTCGTCTTTTATCTGCAGATCAGACACAAAAGATTTTCAAATAAAGCTTATAAAAATTCTGCGGATGAGAGCTCTAAAAATTTAGATGAGAGCGCAAATTTAAAAGACGCGGATTCTGGCAGCGCAAAAGAGGCGCGGGAGCCGCAAAGCAAAGACGCTGCGGCGAATGAAATTTTAAACTTTAAAAGCGGCGGCGAAATTTTAAATTCTCAAAGCGAGGATGAAATTTTAAATTATAATGGCGATCGCGGTGAAAATTTCGCGAGCGGCGCCGATGAAAATTCCGACAAAAATTTTAAAATTTTAAACGGCGGCGCGGGTGAAGGTAGCGCAGACGAAAATTCCGCGCAAAATTTCAATCAGGGCGGTGAAAATTCCAAGCTATGCTCGAACGAAAATTCCGCGGATGGCGCAAGGCGCGATAGATGATCAAATCCGCGCTGATCGCGCTTGCGGTAATATTTTTGCTGCTTTTAAATTTAGCCAATCTTTTCGGCATGGTAGGCATAAGCGGGCCGGTGCCTGCGATGATCTGGTTTGCGATCAGCTTCTGCGGGGTTTTTTATCTATACAAATTTTGCGGCGCAAGGCCCGTCGCAGCGCGGATCGGGATCTTTGCCGTAGCCTTCGTGGGCGGATTTTTCACGAGCGTTTTGTACTACGGATTTTTTAATTCGCAAACTTTGGAATTTGCCTTTGCATACGCCTTTTTCGCGGTGGTCTTTACGCTCGGCATCGGCGTGATTTTATAGCGAGTTTTAAAATTTAGTGCCCCGCTTAAAATTTCGCCGCCGAAACTCAAAATAAACTCGCGCGATTTTATAAAATTTCAAAATTTATCCGCACGGGCTAAATTTAGATCCTGATCTTATAGGTCTTGTAGTTATCCTTCATCCTAAACGTCAGCAAATTTTGTAAAATTCCAAAAAGGATCATAAAGGTGATGAAGCTGCTGCCGCCGTAGCTGAAAAACGGCAGCGGCACGCCTACGACGGGCGCGAAACCCACCACCATCGAGATATTGACGCCCGCGTAGATAAAGATAAGCGAGGCAAGCGCGCTCGTAAAGACCCGTATCAGATAATCGCTTTTAAAATCGTAGTTTAGGCTCAGCAGATGCAGTATCAGCAGCGCATACAGCGCGATCAGCGCGGCAGCCCCCACGAAACCGAAGCGCTCGATCGTATAAGCGAAGATAAAATCGCTCGTCGCAATCGGCAAGAATTTAAAGTGCGTCTGCGTCGCTTCATCCTTATCCTTGCCGTAGATGCCGCCGTTTCCAATAGCGATGATCGCCTGCTTGACCTGATAATTGGGCTCCTCGCTGATAAAATCGGCGATGCGCTTTTTTTGATAATCGTGCATGTTTTCGTACAAAATCGGCGAGCTGGCCACAAAAACGATGATCAGCGTGAGCCAAATTTTTTTATCCACGCCGATGATGAAAAGAATAGCAAATCCGGTCAAAAAAAGTATCGCGGCGGTGCCTAGATCGGGCTCTTTCGCGATCAGAACGAAAGGCAGAAGTATGTAAAAGCTAAGGCGCAAAAAATCCTTCAGCCCGTAGCCGTTTTTCGGCGGCGGATTTTTGTGTATCAGATACATCAGCATCAGGATAAACGCGGGTTTCATCACCTCACTGGGCTGCAGCGTAAAATGCACGAAAGGAATCTCCAGCCAGCGCCTAGCTCCTAGCTTACTAACGCCGAAAAAATCGACGCTGAGCAGCAATATGATATTGATCCAATAAAATATCGGTATGAGATATAAAAATTTGCGTATCGGAAAGAGAAAAAATAGAGTAAAAACGGTAAATCCGACGCCGAAATAAACGACCTGTTTCGATGAGAGTACGTCGTTTGCCTCGCTTATTAAAACGTATGAAAAAACCACTATTGGCACGATTAAAAAAGGTTGAATGAAATCAAAATATGCTAAAATCTTTTTGTCAATTTTAAACAACGCTTAATCCTAATTAAAATTTTGACGTAAGAATAGCCAAAAAAGGTATAAATTTGGATAATCTAATAGCACAATGCAGCGAAAGGCTCGACGTTTTTTTAAGCTCGCGGCTTGAAATTTCGCGCAACCAAATATCAAGCTTAATCAAATCTGCAGCGGTCAAAGTGGACGGAGCCGTGCAAACTAAGCCCGGCTATAAGCTATCTGCAGGCGAACTCGTGCACATCGACTACCCCGCGCCCGAGCCGCAGCAGATGAGCGCAGAGCGGCTAGATTTCGACGTTGAAATTTTATACGAGGACGATGATCTGCTCGTGGTAAATAAGCCCGCAGGCCTTACCGTCCATCCCGCCGCAAGCGTCAAAGAGTCCACGCTCGTGGACTGGCTCAAGTCTCGCGGCTATCTGCTTTCCACGCTCGGCGGCGAGCTTCGCGCGGGCATCGTGCACCGCCTGGATAAGCTCACCAGCGGCGCCCTGCTCGTCGCTAAAAATAACGCCGCGCATGCCGCGCTCTCGGCGCAGCTAAGCGATAAGAGCATGGGGCGGATATACCTCGCACTCATCGACCTGCCGCTGAAGCAGCCCTGCGTAATCGAGCGCCCGATCGCTCGCAACCCTGCAAACCGTCTAAAAATGGGAATCGTGCCCGGCGGGCGTAGCGCAAAGAGCGCGTTTTATGAAATTCTTAGCGGCGCGGAACTAACGGAGCTTCAAAACTCCGCCCAGAAGTGCGATGAAATTTTAGGCGCGGACGACGGTACAGCTGCGAGCAAGAACGCAAGCACGGATAAAATTTCAGCAGCCGATAAAATTTTGGCTGCGAATGCAGGCGCAAGTAGAATTTTGACTGCGAATAAAATTTCAATGGGCGCTACGGATAAAATTTTAGATGTTGATAAAATTTCGGCTACCGATAAAATTTCAGACGCGACTACAGGCGCGGGCAAAATTCTGGCCGTGTCCACAGGCGCGGATAAAATTTTAAGCGCTAGCAGGGACGCGGATATGAGTAAAATTTCAGCGACCGACGCAAGCGCGAGCAAGAACGCGGACATGGATGAAATTTTAAACGGCAGCGCAGGCGCGGATAAAATTTTAAATAGCCGCGCGGATAACGCGGACGAAATTTCAAATAACTGCATGCGGAGCGCAGATAAAATTCCAAGCAGCCGCGCGGATAGCGCAGATAAAATTTTAACCGCCAAAATGAGCGCGGATCAAACCCAAACCGCCCGTCTCGCCGAGAATAAATTTTTAAATTTTAAAAATCCCGATCAAAACTATAAGTTGCCGCCGATAAACCTAAAGAGCTTTAATCTCGTCGCGGCAAAGCTCTTCACGGGTCGCACGCACCAGATCCGCGTGCATTTAAGCTCGATAAATCGGCACATTTTGGGCGATCATTTATACGGATTTAAGAGCGAAAACGCTAAAATTAGCAGGATTTTGCTCCATGCCTATTTGCTCTATTTCATCCATCCGCGAAGCGGCAAAGAGGTGAAAATATGCGCGGGCTTGCCGAGCGAATTTCTAAATTTTACGACAAATCAAAAGGTAAAGGATGAAATTTATGAAAAAATTTTACCGACTAACGTTGAGCGCTACTTTAGCGATACTAGCGGCTGGCTGCGCTACGTCTAGCGCGCCTAGCGCAAGCGACGAAAGCCTGCCGCGCGTAGAGGGCATTAGGACGATTACAAGCGACGATGAGATCGGGCTTGAGTGGCCTAGATACGACTCAAATACCGCCGTGCTGGGCTTTGTCGTTTACCGAGCGCCTGCAAGCGGCGGCGAAGCCAGAAAGATCGCCACCATCGCAGATCCATACTCCACTCACTACGTAGATACGAGGCTGCAGCCTGGCACTTCGTATAAATACACGGTGCGTACATACGGTGCTAAGGGCGTTTCGGCTCCTTCTCCGGTCGCTATCGCAAGCACCGCAAAGATGCTAGAGTCCGTGCCGTTTGCGCAGGCGATCTACGGACTTCCGGGCCGCGTTAAGATCATCTGGCGCCCGCATCCGGATCTTCGCGTAAGCTCCTATCTAATAGAGCGCCGTCCTAAGGGAGGCGAGTCGTGGAGCACGATTAAAGAGGTTCGCGGCAGACTTAGTGCTGAGTATATCGACAATATCGATTACGGCGAAGGATACGAATACCGCATCACCGTCAAAACCGAAAACGGAGAGCTGTCCAAGCCTAGTGCAGTCATTGCCGCAGCGCAGGCAGAATAAAGTTTGCCAAATTTCATAACCC